>JAYTXS010000268.1:0-8668 GCA_043742845.1 Gammaproteobacteria bacterium | reverse complement strand
GAAGAAGAAAATGCGAAACCGGATCCGCTGACCGTCCGTTTCGATCGCTCGGCGGCGTCACTGGCTTTAGCGGGCAAGCTGTTGCCGAAGGGGGTGAACATGGCGCCGGGTCTCGAAGGGTCTTGGCGCTGGCTCGATGACCGGGTACTGGAGTTTCGTCCCAAGCAAGACTGGCCGATAGGCCAAGCTTACAAAGTGAGCTTGGACAAGGCTTTGTTTGCCCCGCAGGTACGTATTAAGGACTACGACTTCGAATTCTCCACGGCGAGTTTCGCGGCGCACATCAAGTCGGCCCTGTTCTATCAGGACCCTGTCAATCCTGGCGTCAAGATGGGCGTGTTCGATGTGCAATTCACACATCCGGTGGATCCGGCGGAATTCGAGCGACGTGTCGAAGTCCGGCTTGCCGGGCAGAAGCAAGGCGTGCTGGGTGTCGGCCGTGAAACGACGCCCTATACCGTCGTCTACGACAAGCTCAGGCTGGTCGCGTCCATTCATTCGGCGAACTTGGCCGTTCCGAAAAACCCAACCAATCTGGAAATTCACATCGATGCCGGCGTGCGCGCGGCGCGGGGTGGCAACCCAACCCCGGAGCCGCTGACGGCCGGTGCTTCGGTGCCCAGCCTTTACAGTCTGGCGGTGACCGGGGCAGAAACCCTTGTGGTCGGCAATCAGCGCAACGAACCCGAGCAAGTGCTGCTGGTCACTCTGTCGGCTGCCGCCGGCGAGCGCGAGGTTGCGCAAGCGGTCAAGGCATGGATGCTGCCGAAGGTGCGCCCTGCACATGACGTAGTGCCGGCGGGCGGACGCGAGGATGCACCTTACGGGTGGTATGACCCGAAGGAAGTCACGGACGCCGTGCTGACGGCGGCGCAGCCGTTGGCTTTGGAGCCGATCCCGGCGGAGCGGGAGTTCATCGAGAGCCACAGCTTCCGTTACCAGGCCGATGTCGGGCGGTTCATGCTCGTACAGGTGGACAAGAGCTTGCGCTCATTCGGCGGCTATCTGTCCCCACGCACCGAACGCTTCATTGTTTCGGTGCCGCCGTTTCCGCCGGAATTGAAGATCCTGTCGCAGGGAAGCCTGCTTGCCCTCTCCGGAGAACGCAAGGTAGCAGCGCTGGTGCGCGATCTGCCCGGCGTGCGTATCGATATTGCGCGGCTGCTGCCGGCGCAACTGCAACATCTGGTATCGCAGTCGAATGGCGATTTCTCCAATCCAAGTTTCTACGGCGGTATAGGTCCCGACGATCTGACCGAGCGATTCGTGCGCAAGATACCGCTCGGCAACCTGGCCCATGGGCAGGTGCATTACGAGAGCATCGATCTCGGGGAATATCTGCACAGCGGCACCGAGGAGAAGCGCGGCATATTTCTGTTGACGGTCCAAGGCTACGATCCTCGCGCGGAGGCGGCTCAGCAGCGCGCAGCTGCCGCCCGCCGGCACGACGCCGATCTGCCGACGGCCGCAGCTACGCCTGCCGGAAATACCAGCAGCGACGATTCCGAGTCGAATGACGCTGACGAGCCGGACGCAGCGGACGAGGCGTCGGCAGCGGCGCCCGGTAGCTTGCTCGACAAGCGTCTTATCCTCGTCACGGACTTGGGGATCGTGATGAAAAAATCCATCGACGGCACCCAAGACGTGTTCGTGCAGTCCATTGCGAACGGACTGCCGGTCGCCGGCGCGAGCGTCGACGTGGTCGCCAAAAATGGTACGACGCTGGTCACCCAGTCGACCGATGCCCTTGGCCGGGCGCATTTTCAAAAGCTCGACGACCTGACCCGCGAACGCACGCCACTGCTGGTGCAAGTCAGGAAGTCCGGAGACTTCTCGTTTCTGCCGCTGCTTCGTGCGGATCGGGGCCTCGACATGTCGCGCTTCGATGTCGGCGGCATGCGCAGTGCGCGTGGCAGCAATCAGTTGACCGCCTATCTGTTTTCCGATCGCGGCATCTACCGCCCCGGCGATGCCATTCACATAGGCATGATCGTCAAGACGGCGAACTGGTCGAAGGATTTAGCCGGCATCCCGCTCGAGGCAGAAGTCCTCGATGCGCGCGGACTGACAGTGGCGCGCGAGCGATTCAAGCTGCCGGCGAGCGGTTTCGCCGAACTGATGCACACCACTCGCGATACCGCGCCTACCGGCGCATATACGGTCAATTTGTATCTCGTCAAGGACAATCGGCCGGACGCTGAAATCGGCGCTACCACGTTTCGCGTCCAAGAATTCGAGCCGGATCGCATGAAGGTCGCGGCGCGCTTGAGCGCTGAGAGCGCCGACGGCTGGGTTAGCCCTAAAGATCTCAAGGCCCTGATCAATGTGCAGAACCTGTTCGGCACTCCGGCGGAGCATCGGCGCGTCGAGGCAACTTTGACCCTCACGCCGGCGTTTCCGGCGTTTCGTAGCCTGCCGGACTATCGGTTCTACGATCCGCTGCGCGCCAAGGAAGGCTACAGCGATCGGCTGCGCGACGCCGACACCGATCCCGAAGGCAATGCCAGTTTCGATCTCGGCCTGCAGAAGTACGCTAACGCGACTTATCGTGTGAATTTATTGGCGCGGGCCTTCGAACCCGGCAGCGGACGATCGGTAACAGCGGCGGCGGCGGGGCTGGTGTCGGAGCTGGCGTTCCTGGTCGGATTCAAGACCGATGGCGACTTGGAATATTTGTCGCGCGACGCCAAACGCCTCGTCTCCTGGATCGCGATCGACCCGAGCGCGAAGAGAACTGCGGCCGTGGGGCTGACGCTTAGGCGCGTCGAGACTCAATTCGTCTCCGTCTTGACCAAGCAAAACAATGGCACCTATCAATACGAGTCGCGCAAGAAGGAGGTCACGTTGTCCGAAGTGCCGCTGGCCATCCCTGCGGCGGGCCTGGAACTGGCGCTCGCCACCGATACGCCGGGCACCTACGCTTACCTGATTCGCGACGCCGCAGGTCTCGAACTCAACAGAGTCGAATACACGGTGGTGGGCAGCGCCAACCTGACGCGTTCGCTTGAGCGCAACGCGGAGCTGCAGATAAGCCTCAACAAGAAGGACTATTCGCCGGGCGAGGAAATCGAACTGAGTGTCAAAGCGCCTTATACCGGTGCCGGGTTAATCACCATCGAACGCGACAGGATCTATGCGGTGCAATGGTTCAAGGCCGACACCACCGCCTCCGTACAAAGAATACGCTTACCCGCCGATTTCGAAGGCAACGGCTATGTGAGTGTGCAGTTCATCCGCGATCCGGCGTCGGAAGAGATTTTTACCAGTCCCTTAAGCTACGGCGCGGTGCCCTTTGTTACCAGTCTCGAGGCACGCAGCAATGCGTTGACGTTGCGCGTGCCGAACCAGGTCAAACCCGGCGATGTGCTGCATTTTAGACTTGGCAGCGCTCATCCCACGCGCGCGGTCGTATTCGCGGTGGACGAGGGGATTTTACAAGTGGCCCACTATCAGACGCCGGATCCGTTGGCGGAATTCTTCAAGAAACGGGCGCTGGAAGTCAAAACGTCGCAGATCTTGGATTTGATTCTGCCGGAGTTCAAACGCATTCTCGCCGCGGCGGCGCCTGGCGGCGACGGCGAGGCGGCATTGCGCCGCAATCTCAATCCCTTCAAGAGAAAGCATGAAAGGCCGGCGGCATATTGGTCGGGAATCGTCGATGTGCAATCAGAACGGGACTTTACGTGGACGGTGCCCGACAGCTTCAATGGTTCGCTGCAGGTGTTCGCGGTCTCGGTGTCTGATGTGGGCATCGGCGTTGCCCGGGCCCAGACACAGGTACGTGCGGACTTCGTGCTGACGCCGAACATGCCCGTGGCAGTCGCTCCCGGTGACGAATTCGAAGTCACCGTGGGGGTCGCCAACGGAGTCGCCGGATCGGGGTCCGACGCGGCCGTCGCAGTCACGGCCGAATTACCCGCGCAGCTCGAATCGCTGGGTTCCGTGCAGCAGACATTGAAGATCGGCGAGCGGCGCGAGGCGGCGGCGCGTTTCCGCTTCCGCGCCCGAGCACAGCTGGGTGCTGCCACGGTTAAATTTGCGGCGTCCTCGCAGGGACACGAGTCGCATCTCTCCGCCGACGTCAGCGTGCGTCCCGCCTCGCCGTACTTGACGGAAATTACGGCAGGTTATTTTACATCGTCGATCGACGTACCGGTCGGCCGCTCGCTCTACCCGAATTATCGCAAACTCGAGGTCGGCGTCTCGAGCGTGCCGCTGGTGCTCGCCGGCGCCCTCGCGAACTACTTGGATGATTATCCGCACTTATGCACGGAACAAGTCGTCAGCCGCGGATTCGCGGCGCTGATTACTTCACGGCAGCCGGAACTTGCCCGAGTCGTTGGCGAAGCGGCGCATCCGCCCGGTGAGGCTGTGGCTTCGCTGCTCGCGGTTCTGCGCAGCAGACAAAACGCCGAAGGTGGTTTTGGGTTGTGGGCCGCCTCGGTCGGCGCCGACGAGTTCGCTTCAGTGTATGCCTTGCACTGGCTGGTGGAGGCGCGCGAGCGCGGCGAAGCGATTCCGGCCGACATGCTGCAGAAGGCGTCGATTTGGCTGCAGCGCTATGCGGTAAGCCCGCTGCCCGACGATGAGTCCGAGGGGCTTGCCGGCCTGCGCAACCGCGCCTATGCCACCTACCTGTTGACTCGACAGGGAACGGTGACGACGCCGATCGCTGCCGGCTTGCGCGAAACCTTGGATGCGCGCTACGCCAAGACTTGGAAAAGCGACATCGCGGCGGGATACCTGGCGTCGGTGTACAAACTGCAGCACCAGGATCGCGAAGCCGACTCGTTGATGAACGGCCTGGCCTCGCGGATCGGCGCGCCGAGCGGGCAGCGCTTCGCTTTTTACTACGACGACGGCATTCGCGATGCAGTAGTGCTGTACCTGCTGTCGCGCCATTTCCCCGATCGCGCCCGCGCGCTCAAAGCGCAGGATTTGCAAGCTCTGGTGGCGCCGCTCAGCCACGGTGTCTACAACACACTGTCCGCGGCGGACCTGGTTGTTGCTTTCGACGCTTACGCCGCTAACGTTGCGGCCAACGGTCTCGACAAATTCTCAGGCGTTAAGCTCGGTGCCGACGACAAGAGAGCCCCTTTGAACTTCAACGGCAAGCTGATGTTGCGGGGCTCATACGAGCAAGACAGCAAACAAGTGCATCTGAGCAATGACACAGGCCTGACGGGATTCTTCGCCGTGACGAGCGCAGGCTTCGATCGCGCGCCACCCGCGGGCGAATTGCGCCAAGGGATCGAGATCCTGCGGGAATATCTGGACGCACAGGGACAGCCGATCGCGACGGTACGCAACGGTGATGAGGTAATGGTACGGCTGCGCATGCGCGCCATCGATGCGGACTACATCGCAAACGTTGCAGTGACCGATTTGCTGCCGGGCGGTTTCGAACCGGTGCTGCAGACCGACGTGGGCGCGCAATCCCCAGGCCCGGTAGGCTGGCAGCCGGCGTTCGCCGACGTGCGCGAGGACCGTGTGGTGCTGTACGGGGCACTGACAAAAAACATGGCGGAGTACCGCTATCGCATCCGCGCGAGCACCGCAGGCACATTCTTGGTGCCACCGAGCTACGCCGAATCTATGTACGATCGCACGCTGCGCGCGCGCACGCTGCCTGCCCGCGTGACGGTGAAGCGTCCGGATGAACCCTAGGTCGGATGAATACCGTGCAGCCGCAGCGTATGCAGCGAGTCTTTCGAATAATCGGCTATGCCTCGCTTGGTGCATTGCTGGCTGCCACGTGCGCGACGGTGATCGCCCGCGCCTGGCCGAGGGCGCCTTTGCGTGCGCTTGCCCCCGGCTCGACCGCCATCAGCGCGGAGGGCGGCGAGTTATTGCGCCTGACGCTGGCCGCCGATGGTCAGTACCGTCTGTGGGTGGATCTGGAGCAGATGCCGCAGCGCCTGCCGGCCGCGGTGGTCTTGTACGAGGACCGCTGGTTCTATCAGCACCCAGGCGTCAATCCCGTTGCGCTGGCGCGCGCCGTTTCCCGCAACAGTCTGGGCGGGCGGCGTTTCGGAGCGTCGACCATCACCATGCAGCTCGCACGGCGCGTGTACCGGCTGGATTCACGTAGCGCACCGGGAAAATTTCGGCAAATCGCATTGGCGCTGTGGCTGGAAATGCGCTACAGCAAGCATGACATTCTCGAGGCGTACCTGAATACGGCGCCCTATGGACGCAATGTCGAGGGGGTGGGCGCGGCGAGCCTCATTTATTTTGGCTTGCCGGTGGCGCGGCTGTCGGTGCCCCAGCTGATGACTCTCGCAGTGATCCCACAGAATCCTCGGCAACGCAGTCCGACTCCGGCCGCACCGGCCGGCTCGCCGCTCGATGCGGCGCGCAACCGGCTGTGGGTGCGCTGGCTTGCTCGCGAGCCCGGCGACGCGCATTTCTCCGGCGGCATGGCGGTGGTGCCGTGCCGAAGTTCGGAGCAGCTGCCATTTCTCGCACCGCATTTGACCGACGCTCTGCTGCGCGAAATGGACGGTGACGTACGCACAACCCTCGACTTGAAGCAGCAGAGTACTGTAGAGCGTATTCTGCACAATTACGTAGAGAGCCATTCCGCGTTGGGCATTCGCAACGCCGGCGCCTTGCTACTGGAGTTGAACGAGGGGAGTGCGCCGGTGCGTGCCTACGTCGGCTCGGCGGATTATCGAGATGCTGCCATCGAAGGGCAGGTCAATGCAGTGACCGCCAAACGCTCGCCGGGATCGACCTTGAAGCCCTTTGTCTACGGGCTGGCCCTCGATCAAGGCCTGTTGCATCCACGTACGATTCTCAAGGACGTGCCGACTGCATTCGGTCCATTCAGCCCTGAGAATTTCGACGGCCGTTTTGTGGGGCCGATTGCCGCGGAGGATGCGTTGATTCGCAGCCGCAATGTACCGGCGGTGGCGGTGGCCAGTCAGTTGTCGCGTCCCAGCCTGTACGATTTTCTTCGAGAGGCAGGCGTATCGCGCCTGCAAAGCGAGCGCCATTACGGTCTGGCGCTGGCGTTGGGCGGCGGTGAGGTATCGATGGAGGAACTGGCACGCATGTATGCGATGTTGCTGAACGGCGGTCAGTTGCCTGTGCTGCAATTCGTGGCAAGCGCCTCCAAGTCCTCAGTAACGGCAACGTCGGCGGCAGCTGCGTCGGCCGGCGAGCGGCTGCTGTCGCAGGAGGCGAGTTTCATCGTACTCGACATGTTGAAGAAGAATGCACGGCCGGACACCGGTCTGCCGGCGGCGCCTGCCGTCGCCTGGAAAACCGGCACCTCATGGGGCTTTCACGATGCCTGGTCGGTTGCCGTGTTCGGCCGCTACGTGTTGGTGGTGTGGATCGGCAATTTCGACAATTCGGGCAATCCGGCATTCATCGGCGTACAGGCGGCCGCGCCGCTGTTGTTCCGCATCATCGACGCGCTGCGCAGCCAGGGCCAGGATGCAGGGGAAATCGTGCGCGCCATGCCAGCCAATGTTGCACGCGTTGAGGTGTGCGCGGCCAGCGGAGATCTGCCGAATGCCGCGTGTCCGCAAACGTTGACTACCTGGTACATTCCAGGAAAATCCCCCATCCGCATCTCGAACCTGCATAGGATCGTCTACCTGGATGCCGCGGATCGACGGGTGTGCGGACCCGGCGCCGGTGTGCGCGAAGAGGTGTATGAATTCTGGACTTCGGACATGCTGCGCCTATTCCGCGAGGCTGGCCTGCCGCGCCGTATTGCGCCGCCCGCACCAGATTGCGGCGGGGACTTCAACAACGGCGACGATTCGCAGGGACCACGCATCGTGTCGCCGGTGCGCGGACTGGTATACACGGCGCGCCTCAAGGGATCGGCGCCCCTGCTGTTGCGCGCCGATGCGGCCGCCGGAACTCAGTCGGTTTACTGGTTCGCCGGCAACGCCTACCTGGGGCGCGCGCCGTTCGGCGAGGGCTTGGCATGGTCGCCTCCTCAGGCCGGCCGCTACTCGCTGCGCGCAGTCGATGATCGAGGACTTGCGGATAGCCGCGAATTAGTTGTTGATTTCCGCCCCTAGCGCGGCCGAACGGCGGGGTCATTCGAGTGTCGCCGCAGGTGGCGATGGGCTACCATCGAGGCGCGTTAAACTCTGTGAGAATCCAGGTGTCATTCCGCATAGCCCCAATCGTCGTGTTGGTCGTCCTCGGCCTGGTCTTCGACACCGGCTATGCGATTGATCCGGCGTTGACGTCGATAAAATTGTTTCGAGGGGATGAGCGGATGGCGGTCGCCGCTCAATTCTAGCTGCGGCCCGGTTCCCATGAAGATCATCGCGGTTACGAATATCAAGGGAGGCGTCGGCAAGACGACGACTGCCGTTAACCTTGCCTTCCTGTGTGCATCCGCAGGCGAGGCCACGCTGTTGTGGGACCTCGATCCGCAGGGTGCAGCGACCTACATACTGCGTTGCGAGGCGAACGAGGCTGCGTCCGCTAAAAAGCTGGTTGCAGGAAAACGCGAGCTACCCGAGTTATTGGTGCCCAGTGCGTATGACAAATTACATGTGCTGCCGTCGGATTTTTCCTACCGCAACTTCGATGTGCATTTGAGCGGGCGCAAACGGCCAACCGAACGTCTCTTGAAAATGAGCCGCTCGCTACGAGATGTGTACGCAGCGCTGTTCCTCGATTGTCCGCCCGGAAT
>JAYTXS010000267.1:0-14006 GCA_043742845.1 Gammaproteobacteria bacterium | reverse complement strand
GGCAGCATGGGTGCGGTCATGTGTATCGACATGCAGGAATATCAGTGCGTGGGTCAGGAGATCAACGCCAATCACGTGCGCGCCGGACGTTCAGGCCTGGTCACCGGCACGGCGCGCCCCGTGCATCTGGGCGGACGCAGCCATGTTTGGGCCATCGACATCGTCAACGACGCCGGCAAATTGGTATGTACGTCGCGCCTGACGGTAGCCATCATCAGGCGCGGCGCCCTCGGAGTTTGATATCACGCTGGCGTTTGCAACCTGAAGGGGCGTATCTTGCGCGCCATGAAACAACCCCACATTGCAACGCTCCCTAAGACCTGCGCCGCGTGGCTGCTGCTCGCAGTCGCGCCCATTGTCGGCGCCCAAACCCCCTCCTCAGCACCGGCCAAGCCCGCGAAAGCGAATGCGCCAGTCGGCGCTGCACCCGCCGGCGCGGCGCCGGCGGCCACGGCCGCAGCGGCGGCCCCCGCGCCGCTGAGCGCCGATCAGAGCAGCTACCTATTCGGGCTGACCTTCGGCACACAGATGCACGGAGTGGGCATTTCCGATCAAGTGAACTTCGATGCCGTGGCACGCGGCATTCGCGATGGCTTGCAGGGCAAAAAGCCCTCGCCCACCGAACAGCAGCAGTTGAATGCCTATGTGCGCTCGGTGATGGAGACCTCGATTGCGCACAATCAGGCGGCTGCCAAAGATTTTCTGGCGAAGAACACGCACGAGAAGGGCGTGACCACGGCGGCTTCGGGGCTGCAGTACAAGGTCGTTGCGCCGGGCGATGCGAAAGCGGCGGCAATCATTCCTACCGATGTAGTGACGGTGCAATATCGCGGCAAGCTGCTGGATGGCACGGAATTCGACAGCTCCTACGCGCGCGGAACGCCTGTAACCTTTCCGGTGAACGGCGTCATCCCCGGATGGCAGGAAGCATTGATACTCATGAAGCCCGGTGCCAAATGGCAGCTATTCGTGCCGCCCGATCTTGCCTATGGCAACAACCCCAAACCCGGCATACCGGGCGGGTCGCTGCTGATCTTCGACGTGGAAGTAGTGAGCGTTAAGCCCAAGGACGCGCCCGCGGCGCAGACACCCGTACCTGCTGCCAAAGGCGACCCGAAAGCGAAATAGCGCGAGGGACCGCCGACCGGCTCCTAGGGCTTAAGGTCGAGGGCGTTGGTCAGATCGCCCATGGGCGGCGCCCCATGCGCCGCGAGTCCTTGATCGCGCGTCGTGATTCCCGGCAACACATCAAGACCGAAGCGGCGCGTCATCAAACGCAGGATGGACTCCGTGTCGTACTGCGTATGATCGACCATGCCGCGCTTGGCCAGTGGCGAGATGATCAAGGCGGGAATTCGCGCGCCGGGTCCTAGGAGATCGCCCTGCGGCGGGGCCACGTGATCCCAGGCGCCGCCGAACTCGTCATAGGTAATCACGATGACCATCCGCGGCCACTGCGGACTCGCGCGCAATTTGGCAACCAGATCGGCGATGTGCGCGTCGCCCTCTGCGATCGACGCGTAGCCGGCGTGCTGGTTTTCGTTGCCCTGCGGCTTGTAGAACGCGACGGCCGGTAGATGCCCGGCCGCGGCGGCGGCGAGTAGTTCGCCGTAATCCTTCATGTGCGCCGTACGGTGCTCGGAGTGCTCCGCGGGATCGAAGCGCGCGTAATAATTGAAGGGTTGATGATGCGGCTGGAAATCCGGATTGCCGCCCGGCGAGTCGGGCGCATAGATTGCGGTTCGAGCCTTGAGCGCTGAACGGCGGCCATCGGCAAGCGCGGTGTCCCAGGCACCGGAATACCAGACCCAGCTGATGTGCTTGGTATCAAGCGCGTCGCCGATGGTGCGCGCCGTCTGCGGCGGCAAGGTCGTCGGATTGTCCGGATCCGCGTACAGAAAATCCGCGTCATCGGCGGCGGGCTTATTGCCGCTCGGCTGATACGCTGGTTGCATGGTGTTCACGGCAAAAAAGCGACCGTCGCCAAAATAATTCTCCGGAGTGATATTGCCGCTTTTTGTGAACCGCGGCGGTTCATCCAGCGCCGAGCGCATGGCGGTCGGGGCCGTTTTAAGCCGCGGCAGATAATGTCCTGCGGAGTCCTGCTCGAGCACCGCAATGGAGGGATGCGCTTTTGCCGAGGCGGCGTTGGGATAATCGGGTGCGCAGGCGCAAATCAGATATTGGTGGTTGAGGAAGGATCCGCCAAACGCGCCCTGGAAGAAATTGTCGGCGAGCACAAAATCCTTCGCCAAGGAATACAACGCCGATCTGCTGTAGTCGTAGTGCCCCATGGCGAGGCCGCCGGCGTCCGACCAAGCCGCATAGCCGTCGTTCTTGCCGCCGTCGATCTGCATCTGGTGCTCGAAAAAGCGATGCCATAGATCGCGAGTGATCGTAGACGTCGATAAAGTGGCGTTGGATTGAGACGTAAAGGCGTGCTCGATGGAGAACGGCGCATTGGGCAAGCCGGCGCTTTGCGCCTCCGTCACTACCGGCTCGACACCCGGCGCGGTTACGCCGCCCCAGGTAGGCGGTAATGCCGGCAGCACGGATCCGTCGCGGTCGATCTGCGGCAGGTACGCCGGCAGCGGCCGGCCGTCGCTGCCGACGACCTCGCTTAGCCCACGCGCTCCCGGGAAATTGCCGTATAAATTATCGAAGGCGCGATTCTCGGCGTAGATGACGACGATGGTGTCGATCTTCGCTCGAAGCGCACGCGTCGTGGCATTGGAGGCGCCGGCGGTAGCCGATAATTGTCTATGCGCGCAGGCGGACAGTACGGCGATCAGGCCCAGCGCAAGGACCGAGCGCGCGGCCAGTGAATGGCGCCAAGCGGGCGCAGCGTAGTTCTTCATGAGCGCCAGTATAAGGCGCGGTGCTGCCTACGGCGTTAAAAAGTCCACGTGGCGCTGACCGTCAAGGCATCGGGATCGCCGAATTGCGAGTTGATCCGCTCGTATTCCGCCCGAAAAGCAATGCCCCAGGCTTTGGACTGCACGCCCACCCCATAGGCAAACTTGTTATCGGTCTGGTTGCGGCGAAAGTAATTTCCCGTGCAAGAGTTGCTCGCCGTACACCCGTCCGTCACAAAGCTGGTCACATCGGTTTGCAGTCGCGCGACTCCGGCCTTGCCGTAAACATCGAAGAACGGCACCGGCAACGGCAGATAGCCCACGCCGAAGAGCATGTTCGCCCGTGGATGAGAATCCAATCCATAGTAATTAAAGCCGTTGGAGCCGTAACGATTATTGGGATGCCCGAAGTCGATGTATTCGTATTCGGCGCCGATGATGGAAATCGGTCGTACTCCGGCGATCACCTTCCAGGCCGTTTGGTGATCATTGAAATACCCGGGGAGCCCGTAGGCAGGATCGTCACTTCTGACGGTGGAATAACCGGCACCGGCTCCAACATAAAATCCGGCCAGATTGTCCGCCAGAGCCGCCGTCGATGTTGCGCATGCACCCACCGTCAGAATCGCCAACAGGGTCCCTGATATGCGCTTCATCATCGTCTCCTATAGATATGAACATTGGGACTAGCCGGCGGCGCCAGAAGTTCCGGCCAAACAGGCGCGCGACGGCGCGCGGTATACTGCGACGATGATACTTGCGCGCCTGTTGATCCCCCTCTGCATGGCCGGCCTCATCTTCGGATGTGGACAAAAAGGACCGCTGGTGCACCCGGACGTCCCGAAGCACAGGAAAGTGGTCCCGGCTCCGCGCACCCCGGCCCCCGATCCGGCCAAACCAGCGGACGCGGCGCCGACACCTTAACTTGAGCGTTAAGAAAATTTCATGAGCGCAGGCAAACTCATTCTGGTCGACGGCTCAGGCTATTTATATCGGGCCTTCCACGCCCTACCGCCACTCACCAACGCCAAGGGTGAACCCACCGGAGCCGTGTTGGGCGTGCTCAATATGCTCAACAAAATGATCAAAGAGGAGTCGCCCGATCGCATCGCGGTGGTGTTTGATGCACCCGGGCGCACATTCAGGGACGATTTGTTCGAGCAGTACAAGGCGCATCGTCCGCCCATGCCCGACGACCTGCGCGCGCAGATACAGCCTCTGTACGACACGGTAGCCGCCATGGGCCTGCCGCTGCTGCGTGTGCCCGGTGTCGAGGCAGATGATGTCATTGGCACACTGGCGAAGGAGGGTGCCGCGGCAGGGTTCGAGGTGCTGATCTCCACCGGCGATAAAGACATGGCGCAGCTGGTGGGTCCGCATGTCGGATTGATCAATACCATGAGCAACTCGCGTCTGGACCGCGACGGCGTCAAGACGAAATTCGATGTGTATCCGGAACAGATCGTCGACTACCTGGCGCTGGTCGGGGACAGTTCGGACAACATTCCGGGCGTCACCGGAGTGGGTCCGAAAACCGCTGCAAAATGGCTCAATCAATATCAAACGCTGGATGAACTGATCGCGCATGCCGCGCAAATCGGCGGCAAGGTGGGAGAGAATCTGCGCGGCGAGCTGACCATCCTCGAGCTGTCGCGCAAGCTCGCCACCATCGATACCGCGCTCACCTTGCACGTGACTGCTGAAGGGCTGTCTGCCGGCGCACCGGATCTCGCTCGCCTGCGAGAACTGTACACTCGTCTGGAATTGCGGGCCCTGCTCAAGGCATTGGGGCCGGACGCCTCCACCGCTGCGGGGCAAGCCGAGTCCGCCGCGGACGGGACGGCGAATCTCGCCGCGGCGCCGATCGTTGCCCTGCCGCCTCCGGCCGCTCGCAATTATCACAAGATCGTTTCGCAAGAAGCCCTGGAGGAGTGGCTCGAGAAACTTGCCGCCGCACCGCTGGTTTCTTTCGATACGGAAACCGACAGCCTCGATTATATGCAGGCGCGCATCGTGGGCTTGTCGTTCGCCGTAACTCCCGGCGAAGCCGCCTATATTCCCTTGGGCCACGACTATGCGGGTGCTCCGCATCAACTCGATCGGGACAAGGTGCTGGCGGCATTCAAGCCGCTGCTCGAGAATCCCGACCTGCCCAAGGTGGGACATCATCTGAAGTACGACGCTCACGTGCTCGAGAACTACGGCATCGCGCTGCTCGGGCAGCGCTTTGATTCCATGCTCGAATCCTATGTACTCAACAGCGTGTTCGTCGCCAAGCACGACATGGATTCGACGGCGCAGAAATATCTCGGCATCCAGACCATTCGCTACGAGGACGTCGCGGGCAAAGGCGCGAAGCAAATCACCTTCAATCAGGTGGATGTGGATCGCGCCACTGAATATTCAGCGGAAGATGCGGACGTCACGCTGCAGCTGCACCTGGCTCTCTGGCCGCAAATCGAAGCCACTCCCACCTTGAAGGCGGTGTACGAAACCATCGAGCAGCCGCTGGTGCCGGTGCTGTACCGCATGGAGCGTGCCGGCGTGCTCGTGGATCGTGAATTGCTCCGAATTCAAAGTTCCGAACTCGCGGCGCGCATGCTGGAACTGCAGACGCAGGCTCATACGGAAGCGGGCGGCGTGTTCAACGTGGATTCGCCGAAGCAATTGCAGGAGATTCTGTTCGGTAAGCTCGGCATTCCGGTGATACGAAAAACGCCGACGGGTCAGCCTTCGACGGCGGAGGACGTGCTGGAAGAGCTCGCCGCGACCTACGCCTTGCCCAAACTGATCTTGGAATACCGCGGCATCGCCAAGCTGAAGTCGACCTACACCGACAATCTGCCGAAGCAAATCGATGAGGCGTCCGGCCGCATTCACACCTCTTATCATCAAGCGGTCGCTGCCACCGGTCGGCTGTCATCCACCGATCCGAATCTGCAGAATATCCCGATTCGAACCAAGGAAGGACGGCGCATTCGGCAGGCCTTCATCGCGCCGCCGGGGTATTCGCTGGTCGCGGCCGATTATTCTCAAATCGAGCTGCGCATCATGGCGCACCTGTCCGGGGATTTGAGCTTGCTGCAAGCCTTTGCCGAGGACCGCGACGTCCATCAGGCAACCGCCGCCGAGGTGTTTTCCACCCCTTTGGACGCGGTCAGCGCCGATCAGCGACGTTCGGCAAAGGCCATCAATTTCGGGCTGATGTACGGCATGTCGGCATTTGGGCTCGCACGTCAGTTGGGAATAGGCCGCGGCGACGCTCAGAAGTACATGGATCTGTACTTCGAACGTTATCCGGGCGTTAAGCGCTACATGGAGGAGACGCGTCGTCAGGCACGGGAGGCCGGGTTTGTGGAAACCGTGTTCGGTCGGCGGCTGTATCTTCCGGAAATACAGTCGCGTAATCATGCGCTGCGCCAATACGCCGAACGCAGTGCCATCAACGCGCCCATGCAGGGCACGGCAGCCGACATCATCAAACGAGCCATGATCGAAGTGGACTCTTGGCTGCAGGCCTCGCGGGTTCCGGCACGGCTCATCATGCAAGTACATGATGAGCTGATTCTCGAAGTGGCAGACGAGGCCGTCGAGGGTCTTGTAGGACAACTACGGACACACATGACGCAGGCAGCCACATTGGCCGTCCCGCTCAAGGTCGATGTAGGCATCGGGCGCAACTGGGACCAGGCTCACTGATTACGATCCCATGACCGACGGGGAGATATGCAAGCACTTTTACCAGCGCGTTGGTGGGGTTTGGGGCAGAATTAGCCCCAGATTCGCCGGGATTACCTTAATGCTGCGGCGCGGGCAGAACATCAAAAAATAGCTTTTGGAGGGGCTGGAACTTTCGCGAGGCGTCCCCATCTAACCTAATGAGCGAGAAAGACGCTCCCCGCTCTTCTCCCTGAGCGGGAATGACCCGGTTTGTCATCCCCATGCCGGGTTGGTCTGCCTCGGTGGCTACTCAACGTAACCACCGGGGCCTTTTTTTGGGCGACTCAGTTGAGCCAGCGATGGAGCACCTCGCGCGCCTCATCGAACCCTTCCTTTGCATGTGCAGAAAACAATTGCACAGTCACCGATGTATCCGAGCATGCCGCAGTGGTCTCGCGCAGCACGCGCTGTGCGTCGCGGCGATTCAACTTGTCCGATTTGGTGAGCAGAACATGCGCGAACCGGTCTCTGGCCAGAACCCATTCGAGCATGCCGGCATCCTGGGTACCCAGGCCCCGGCGGCTATCGACAATCAGAATCAAGCCAACCAACGACTCGCGCACATTGAAGTATTGTTCCATCAGCTGCAGCCAATGTATGCGCACCCTCTCCGGCACCTTGGCAAAGCCATATCCCGGCAAGTCCACCAAGCGTCGTTCTGCAGATACTTCGAAGAAATTGATGAGTTGCGTGCGTCCCGGTGTGCGGCTCACCCGCGCCAGCCCTGAGCGTTGCGTGATGGCGTTGATAGCGGTCGATTTACCGGAATTCGAGCGGCCCGCGAAGGCGATTTCCTTGCCCAAGTCAGGGGCGAGCTGGTGCGGCTCGGCGGCACTCGTTAGGAATTTCACATTGGAGTAGGTCGACATGGCCGCCGCTTGGACGCAAATTATTGACTCTAGTGTACAATTTACGGTCGGGTACGGTTCACATTAGCATGGGGTATCAGTCGATCATGAAGCGGCTTTGCATTCTCGCAGCAACAATTGTCGGCGCGTTCATCAGTAATTCGGCCCTTGCCGTAGGCAGTGTGGAAACCGGTGCCACGAAGGCCGTTGTTTGCCAAGCGTGTCATGGTGCGAACGGCAATAGTGCTAATCCCGAATGGCCGAGCCTCGCCGGCATCGGCGCTGACTACATTGCGGAGCAGCTCAAGAACTTCAAGGACGGGAAGCGCAACAATGCCGTGATGATGTCGAACGCGGCGAATTTGAGCGCGGACGACATGGCTGATCTCGGCGCCTATTTCGACAGTTTGGTCAATACGGGACTGGAAGCAGACCCCTCCTACTGGAAAGCGGGCGAAAAGCTGTATCGCGGCGGCGACCAGGCGCGCGGGATCCCCGCATGCATGGCCTGCCATGGACCCACCGGTCACGGCAATGAGGCCGCGAAATTTCCCGCCTTGCGCGGCCAGCAATCGGTGTACGTCGTGAAGCAGCTGAATGATTACACTTCGGGAGCTCGGGCGACCGGCCCTAACGGCATCATGCAGACCATTGCCAAACGGCTGTCAGCCGACGACATCCGCAATTTGGCGTCCTACCTGCAAGGTATACGCTGAGCATGCGCGCTCGACATCTGGGGTTATGCCTCGGATTGGCACTGGTTCTCGTGGCGTGCGGAAAGCAGCAATCCGCAGATAATCGCCCGGCCGCAGGAGCGGCAACTTCGGCGGTAACGCACAAGAGCGCGGCACCGGCGCATGCGACAGCTCAGCAGCAGACGGATCAGGCTGCCGATCTGCCCTCGAAGATTACCCGCATGAACGAAGATGGTTCCGAGACCGTCGAGGACGTCCCCAGCGACTCAGGCACGCATAATCCACTGCTGGCGGCGGTCGCCTCGACCGTAGCCGCCTCGACATCATCGGCATCCGCGGCCACCACCAGTGCTCCCACACTGTGGCAGGAGGGCAAGAACTACACGCGGTTGGTCCCGGCTCAGCCCACCTCGGCGCCCGCCGGACAGGTCGAAGTGCTGGAGTTTTTCTGGTACGCCTGCCCGCACTGTTATGCGATCGACCCCTTGGTCGAATCCTGGAAGAAGACCAAGCCGGCCTACTTTACTTTTTCCCGCGTGCATGTGATGTGGAACGACAGTCATCGTTCCCTGGCACGGCTGTATTACACACTTGACTCTTTAGGCAAGGTCGATCAGCTGCACGGCGAAGTGTTCAAGGAAATCCACGTCAACGGCAACCCTTTGATCGCCGCCGATCCGGGCAACAGCGCCGAATCGGAACGCATTCAAACGGCATTTGCGAAAAAACACGGCATTCCCGAAGCGGACTTCACCAAGGCCTACCATTCCTTCGGCGTGGAGACCGCCCTGCAAAGGGCCGACGAATTGGTTCAGCGCTATCGAGTCGACGGCGTCCCGACTTTCGTGGTCAACGGCAAATTCGTCGCCGACGTTCGCAGCGCCGATGGCGCCGAGCAATTGATATCGCTGGTCAGCGATCTGGCAGCGCAAGAGCACAAGCGCTAGCCTTTGTCGGGTATGCGCACACATACCGGCGGCTGTCATTGCGGTCGCGTGCGCTTCGAAGTCACAGCGCCCGCTCAAATCGACGTCGCGCAGTGCAACTGCTCCATCTGCAGTAAGTACGGGTTCTTGCACTTGATCGTGCCTGCCAAGCGTTTCAAGCTCATCAGCGGGCGCGATGCGCTAACGACCTACTCGTTCAATACCCACGTCGCTAAGCACTTCTTTTGCTCCAGCTGCGGCGTGAAGTCGTTTTACACTCCCCGCTCGCATCCCGATGGCGTCAGCGTCAACGCGCGCTGCATCGACGCCGGAACTGTTGAATCGATGTCAGTGACGCCCTTCAACGGGCAGGAATGGGAAGTGGGCCGATCCGAGTATCGCGACACGCCCGACGCATGAGTGCGGTGCACGAGGAACATAATCAGGCGATATTCTCGGGATTATGTTGACATGAACGAAGCTAGCGCAGATCCCGAACGGATTTGTGACGCGCATCGCACGGCGTCTGCACTCCATTAGGAGATGCTGACAATGCCATAGGTCGCGATGAAGTCTCCACCTCATGTCGGAATTTCGTCCATGCATTCATGCACCGCTCCCTGATGCGGCGGCGCATTGCCTCGACAATCTAGAGCGCTTTCTGCTCGGAGTGGCGCTGTTTACATTGATCCTCGCCGGTAAGGCGCCGGCGGCCGATCAAGCCACAGTCACTAACACAAAGGTAGACGCTGCCGCGGTGAATTTCGCCCAGTTTTCGCCGACCGTGCCGGTGCTGCCCGCTTTCCCGGTTGCGATAACGCCCACCTCGGGCAGCGTTGCGCCATTTTCGACTTCGGAATTCCGCCCTCGAAAACACACCCTGTTCGACCAAGATGCTTCGGTGAGTGCATTCAACGAGGCTGCGCCAATTCACTACACGACGGTCTGGCAGCGGCTATCGGAATATAAGTCGCACGACCGGGTGCGGTTGCTGACGCTGTGGGAATCGAGCGACAGCTCGGTGTCGCTGCAAGCCGGCAAGCGAGGAGATCCCTCCTTGCAATGGACCAGCCGTCTGATGAATCATGGCGGGTCCACGCGCGGCCTGCTTGATCGATTCTTCTCGGCGTCCATCGCAAGTGCAGCCAGCAGTTTCCATAATTCAGGCCGCACGTCGAACGCAACCGCCTCCCCTCCCAAGCCCATCACTGCGCCGGTGGCTGCTGCGCTGAAATAGTCTGTCCTGCGTCTCGCCCTCGAAGCGGGAAGTGAACAAGCGCATTTCTGTTCAGGCCCGATGGCTGACTGCCATGCCCGGCTCGTGATGCATCGGGACCCGCGGTTCAACAGGCAATCAAACGGGAGGGGGATCACCCGGTTTGCACAAGTCCGCGCGGAAGATCGGGGAGACCCGATTGTTTAGCTAAGCGGCCCTTGAGCGGTGGGAGAGGCAGTGCCCCCTAGCTACCTGTACGGAATCTGGGCTACAAACACCTGATTCAGCGCCTTTTTTTGTATTAGGACCTGCTGCTTTGATGCGGCGGGCGCTGCACGGTATGCATCACGGGATGCAAGAACTCATATTTGAAGTTACTCAGGAAGCCGACGGCGGTTTTGTCGCTGGTTCGCTGGGCGAAGGCGTTATCACCCAGGCGGATACCTGGGATGAGCTGCGGCGCAATGTACGCGAAGCGGTCGAGGCCTGTTTCTTCGACGGCACGCCACCGAAGCACATCCGTCTTCACCTGGTACGCGACGAAGTGCTCGCGACTGGATGAGGCTACCGCGAGACCTTAGCGGTTGCGATGCTCCGACAGGCTCAACCGATACAACAACCTTTCCAGCGCATAGCGCGTCAGCAGGATCTGGAAATCGGTGCGCTGGTCGCGCGATCGCTGCAGCAGTCGCGCAAGCACCGAGGCACCGACGTTCTTCAGGGGTTCACGTGCCATCAACCGCCGTCGCTTCGACATTGGGTTTCATGGTCGACCAAATCCGGACTTTCGTGGCGTAGCGCCACAGCTGGTCGCTCGTCGCCTTGCGCTGGCGCAGGCCCTCGCGCAGCCCTTCCATCGCCACGTCGATGCCGACCTTGGCGCGGTACCGGAAGCAATCGACGATGGTCCGCGCCGGATCTGTGATCGCCACCTCCACGCCCTCGATGCGGTGACGTTTGATACCCTCGCTCAGTGTCGAGCCCGTGAAGCGCACGAAGCGGATCGGCGGATAGTCGATCCGCGGGCGCCAGGCGGTGCGCTCGATCGCCATCCAGACGCTCGACGGCATCTGCAGGGTCAGTTCGTGGAACTGCAGCGCGGACACCAGGCAGATGATGCCTTTGGGCACGAGCGTCTCCGGGCCGATACCGTGGGCGGCGAAGTCCCTCAGCCGCATCGTGGAACGGGCGCCCAGCAGTTCGAGGGCGTGGGCGCGCTGGGTGATGGTCATGGCCAATGTGAGGTTTCCTCTGCTAGACGGGTAAAATGGCAGAGGTTTCATCACATACGGCAGTGCCCAGGTCCCTTGCTCTCTACCCCGGGAGGCCTTAGTGCCGCCGCCCCGCCGCAACCCCCGGTCCCGCGTGACCAGGGAGTGACCACGCGTAAGGCTTTTTTGAGCTCCAATAGGTACGAATGAGCGCGTAAGTCCCAAATTTTACTATTAAAAATTTGGTGCGCCCGACTGGATTCGAACCAGTGACCCCTGCCTTCGGAGGGCAGTACTCTATCCAGCTGAGCTACGGGCGCGCTGCATGGGGTGGCGATGCTACGCGTCGCCGGCAAGCGGCGTCCAGCCTCATTTCGAGGCAGCGAGCAGCTTGAGCACGGTGGCCCAATTACGCGTGGTGACGGTTTCACCGGCGCGACGCCCGAATGTGCGAGCGAGTTTGCTGGCGATTAAGCCCTCCTGACACCATAAATAAGCGGCCCGCGAACCCATTGCCAGAACGTCGGGGGCCCAGGGCAGCTCCATCAACGGGCGCAGCGCAGCCAGCAAACTCGGCTGACCGACGAACGCCACCACGTGTCTTGCAGGATCCACCGCAATCTTGAGCAAGGGATTCTCGCGCACGATGACCGCCAAATTTGCCGCGGTAATCACCACCGCCGCTGCGCTGAAACCGAATGTCTTGAGGATTGCTTTCTGAATGGCGAGCGCAATGTCGGCGGCTTTGGGGCGTTCATAGTCGAATAGCACGTTGCCGCTGTTCAACAAGGTGCGCACATTCTGATGTCCCAGGCGAACATGCAGTTGCCGCAGTTCTGACATGCTGATTCGCTTGGCACGGCCGACGTTGATACCGCGAATCAGTGCGATGCACGCAGTCATTGAGCGCCGCAATCATCCTTACTTGCCATACAGAATCATTTGCGTGCAGCGAAACAGCGCAATGGCCTTGCCTGTTTCCTTGCGAGTCACAGTGGCGTCCCAGACCTGGGTGGTCTTGCCCCGGTGCATAGGTTTCGCGATACGCAGCCGTAGCCCCGGCAATTTTCCCACACCGATGCGATTGAGGCGTTCAACCTCGTTCATTGCATTTATTCCGAGTCGGTGTCCGACATGCCGTCAAAGAACTCGACCACACCGGTCTCCAGCGAGTATTCGGCACCCACTACCATGAGTCCCGCCTTCTGGATGAGCTGCTCGATGATGTCCGAGCCGTGCCGCAGATTCTTCACCGAGGCTCGAATATTGGCGCGCACAGCGGCGCGGGCCAACGCGGGAAGATCGTGCTTAAGGTCCGTAGTCAACAGACCTTCAATCGAGGGCCGTATCAGATCCACGATGGAGTGAAGGTTGTGCGATTGATTCTCTCTCGGACGCCGCAACTGCTGCAGCGTGGCGTCAATGGCGCCGCACTGCGTATGCCCCAAAACCACCACCAATCGCGTGCCGAATTGCTCGGCGGCGAATTCCACGCTGCCGATCAGAGAAGGGGCGACGATGTTTCCGGCCACTCGAATGACGAATAGATCTCCCAATCCTTGGTCAAATACGATTTCGACCGGCACCCGGGAATCGGAGCAGCCGAGAATGGCGGCAAAGGGTTCCTGGCTCGCAGTCAACTGCAGACGGCGTACCCGACTGGTGATGGCGTCGCGATTCCTGTCGTCCGACACGAAACGCAGGTTTCCGTCTTTCAATAGCGCGAGCGCGTCTCGAGCTGAGATCATCGTTGATTCACTTCAAATCCGCTGAAAAGTGCTCGGCGATTGACGGGCGCCGGATCGATATCGAATCGATGCATCCCGCACTCGCCGGCTATGAGGGCCGCCTCGCGGAACCGCCGCGATAGCCGAACACGCGCGCCGGCAGAATCAAAATGGCCCGCAGCAGCGCGAACAAGGCGTCGAAGGAGATAGCGAGCATGCGAAACGGCAGGGACAACAACCATAGTAGTGGCCAAAGAATGATGGCCAGCACAGCCAGCGGCCAGCACAGGACCAACAGCAGGCACCAGCCGATGATCGCGAGTAATGTTTTCACCCATCTCTCCGCCTTCCAGGATGCTGCATTAGTATACCCCTAACGTCGCCGAGGTCCTCACCGCCCCGCCGATCGCACCGGGCCGGCAAAGTCTATGTCGGGCTGGCAGCCGCCTTGATATACTCCACCCGCCTGAAGCGCAGTGAATGACCTGCCAACCATTGTCCCGGTTGAACTCACAGGTGTAGCGCTTCGATGACCCTTTGGGGTAGGCAAACCACAACAGCACGTCGCCCTGCGAAGCCGCAGCAAGGATACTCGACAACCGATCGACTTCTGCCTGTCGCATGGCAAAGGCCAGCGCAAACTCTACCGCTTTAGGTTTCTTAAGGATCCCGCAGGATCTTGACGCCCACCAGCTTTGCCAATTCAGGCTCGAAGGATGCGGGCGCGTTAAAGACGACGATTTCCGGCTGATCCTTCCAATTGAGTTTATGAAATAGGCTGCTCATGGCTGTGGGGTCAAAGGCGTAA
>JAYTXS010000266.1:0-1625 GCA_043742845.1 Gammaproteobacteria bacterium | reverse complement strand
CCTGGCCGATGGATAGATGCACGGCCAAGGCGGCAGGGGGCACCAAAAATCTATTGTATCCGGGCGGGGCGATCGTGTTCTGACGATCCAGGAACGAAGCTGTCATAGGCTGCCTCCCGGAGGGGTTATCGTTGTTTGCCGTCATTAATATGGCCCCCGCACTCGATCTTGTCACAAAGCCGCGTGCCGCGCCAAGATCACGAGGCAGGGTCGCACCTGCGAATTCTGTCACAGTCCTTCGCCGCCGCCGAGCAGGGAATGCGTGCGGCGTCGCGGGATAGGCTGGGGAAGTGAAAGAACCGTGACACTCGCGGGCGAACGGTGGCCGGGAACGCAGTACTTTCGCTAACTATGTGCAGTTCTCCCATGGCGAAGCGACGCTGCGCCGGAGCGACCGGGTGGCGCCTTTGCGCCATCCTCGGACTCGCTTGGGCTGGGGGCGGCGCTGCGGCGCGCGCTAGCTGCATCGCGAGCGCCGAGCCGCCGATTCGCCAGCTCCAAATACTCGTCGATAAGGACGCGGCTCGAGCGCTACAGCAGGCGCAGACCCAATTGCAGGATGGGCAGCGCGCGGTGCGACCGGATCCGCTGCGCCTCGCCTCCCTGTACGCCGTGCAGGCGCAGGCGTACAGCATTCTGGAGCTCGACGAGGCTGCGAGGACCGCGGCCGGCGAGGGACTGAAGTTAGCGGCAGTCAGCGGCGATCCGGTGCGTTTGGAGTTGCTCACCAGCCTTGCCGAAAACACCTACGATGCGGCCGGTATGGAATCCGCAATGAAATCCATCGATGCGGCGCGCCACTCGCAGACTGAAGGTTCGCTGCCCGACACCTGTCTGCTGATCACGCGGGGACTGCTGCAATATCGGCAGGATCGGCCCGACCTCGCCATCGGCAGCTTGACCCAGGCTTACCACGTGAGCGTGGCGGCCGCATTCACGGCGCCGCGCATCATCGCCGCCTCGGTGCTGTCAACCGTGATGCGCAGCACCGCCG
The DNA here is from genome assembly GCA_043742845.1 of Gammaproteobacteria bacterium. Taxonomy (GTDB): domain Bacteria; phylum Pseudomonadota; class Gammaproteobacteria; order Steroidobacterales; family Steroidobacteraceae; genus Bog-1198. The sequence continues at coordinate 631 of JAYTXS010000266.1, read as the reverse complement.
ACTACTCGCAGGCGCTTGCGCTCAACCAGGAAGTGATCGACTGGGACACTCAGCAGGGCGCGACTTTGGCGCTATCCGTCGACCGCTTCCTGCGCGGCAAGATTCTGAATTTGATGGGACAGTACGCCACCGCCATCGATGAGTTCATGGAGGCTCGCAAGCTCAGTGAGAAGTTGAACGATACTCAAGGCACCGCATTCGCAGATATGCTCGCTTGCAGCGCACGCATCGAACTGGCGATTTTAGGTCGCGCGGCAGCCGAGTGCGGCAATGCGTTGCGCTTGTTTACAGCGTCGCATTCGGCGGACCAGGTGAAGGAAACCCAGTTGCTGTTGGCGCGCATCGACTTGGCCGAGGGCCACGCCGACCAGGCGCTCGCCACCTTGAATGAGGTCATCGATCAGGGTGGGGCGGATCTCATGCCGGCTCGCGTCGCCTCGCTGTACCAGTGGCGCGCCCGCGCGAATGCCGCGTTACATGACTTTCGCTCCGCCTACAGCGATCTGGCTGAATATGCGCGGCGTTACGCGGCGGCCAACGATGCCGAGCGCATCAAGGTCGCGGCGACACTGCGCGCGCGCTTCGAGATCGACCGGGAAATCGAGCGCAATTCATTGTTGAAACGCGAACT
>JAYTXS010000265.1:0-9804 GCA_043742845.1 Gammaproteobacteria bacterium | reverse complement strand
AGTCCTACCGTGTCGAGCCAACGGCTGCTCATCATTATCGGGTGATGATGCAGACATACCATGGCGTGTTTGGGCGAGCGTGTCAGCGCGGCATCGAGGCGCGCGAGTTCGGCCGGCGCCAAGCGCCCGCCGACGTGCCCAGGATCGTAACTGTCGAGCATGATGAACTGCCAGCCTTCCACTTCATGCGTGCCGCAAATTTGGAAGGGCGCACCGTTCAATTCACGGCGCATGGCCTCAGGCACGTCATGATTGCCGGGAACGCACAACACCGGTTTCTCGAGATTGCCGAAGATGCTGCGGAAGCGCAAATAGCCGGCGCTGTCGTCCTGCACGAGATCGCCCGTGACCAACACCGCGGAGTAATCCGGGACACGCGCGAACGCATCCTCGAGCACCGCATGCAAGCTTGAATCGGTTTCAACTCCGCGCAACCGGCCGCTGGCGCCGCCGTACAGGTGTGGGTCGGTTATTTGAAGAATTTGCATGGCCTAAATTGTAGCAAAGCACCCTTCGGGCGACGGTGAACTGGGTCATGACCGCGGTCAAACGCGTTATGCATAGATAGACCGGTTTTTTGTGACGGTGTTCCCCGGCATTGCTGGCAAGAGGCGCATCGAGGACAATACGCGATGCCCCCCGTCACACTTGTTAAATAAGAAGCTCGTTATGCCCACCCGCCGCGACCTCGCCAATGCCATCCGCGCCCTAACGATGGACGCCGTCCAAAAGGCCAATTCGGGCCATCCGGGGGCGCCCATGGGGATGGCCGACATCGCCGAAGTGCTGTGGCGCGACGTGCTTAAGTACAATCCTGGGAATCCGGGCTGGTGGGACCGCGACCGTTTCGTACTGTCAAACGGCCATGCGTCGATGCTGCTGTATTCCGTGCTGCATCTCACGGGTTACCCCTTGTCGATGGATGAGATCAAGAACTTTCGCCAGTTCGGCTCCAAGACGGCGGGCCACCCGGAGCGCGAAATCCATCTGGGGATCGAGACTACGACCGGGCCGCTCGGCCAGGGTTTCGCCAACGCCGTCGGCATGGCATTGGCCGAGCGTTCGCTCGGCGCAACATTCAACCGGCCCGGCCACACCATCATCGATCACCACACCTATGTGTTCTTGGGCGACGGCTGCATGATGGAGGGGATTTCCCACGAGGTCGCCTCGTTTGCCGGCGTACAGAAGCTCGGCAAGCTGATTCTTGTGTACGACGACAACGGCATATCCATCGACGGCAAGGTGGTGGGATGGTTCGGCGACAACACACCGGAGCGCTTCGAGGCTTATGGCTGGCATGTGATACCCCACGTCGATGGCCAAAACAGCGAGGCCATTGCGGCCGCCCTAGGCGCAGCGCGCGCGGAAACGGGCCGACCCTCGCTGATTTGCGCAAAGACGGTGATCGGGTGGGGAGCGCCGAACAAGCAGGGCACGGCGGCCATGCATGGCGAGGCCATGGGCAATGAAGAGATTGCTGCGACCCGGATCAATTTGGGGTGGACCTCGCCGCCTTTCGAAATACCCGCCGACATTCGAGCTGCCTGGGACAGGCGAGATAAGGGCGCCCGCGTGGAAGCCGAATGGCGGACGCGTTTTGCCGCCTACAAGGCCGAATTTCCCGCCTTGGCCGCCGAACTTGACCGACGCATGGCGGGCGAATTGCCGGCGGGCTTTACCGATCTGGTGAACGCATATATCGGCGGGACCCAGACCGATGGCAAGGTACTGGCCACCCGCCAATCCTCGCAGGCGGCATTGAACGCGCTCGGCCCCTCGCTACCTGAACTGTTGGGCGGGTCAGCCGACCTGACACCCTCGAACGGCACGCTGCGCAAGGATTCGGTGGCGCTGACGGCGGATGTGCCCGGCGGCAACTACCTGCACTTCGGCGTGCGCGAATTCGGCATGTCGGCGATTTTGAATGGCATCGTCTGTCATGGCGGCATCATTCCCTACGCCGGCACCTTCCTGACCTTCTCCGACTATGCCCGTAATGCGGTGCGCATGGCCTGTCTGATGCGATTGCGCGTGATTTTCGTCTATACCCACGATTCCATCGGGCTTGGCGAGGACGGCCCGACGCACCAGCCGATCGAGCACATCGCGAGTCTGCGCCTGATTCCGCACATGGATCTGTGGCGACCCTGTGATGCCGTAGAGACCGCAACCGCGTGGGGCGTAGCCATCGAAAATCGGGACGGTCCCAGCTGCCTGATTTTCACGCGCCAATCGGTGGTGCATCAGGCGCGCGATGCGGCCCAGGTGGCGGCGATTCGCCGCGGTGGGTACGTGTTGATCGAATCGAAGGGCACTCCGGATGTCATCGTGATTGCCACCGGCTCGGAGGTCGGAATTGCCGCGGAGGCGGTCAGGGCTGTGGCAGCCAAGGGCAAGAAAGTACGACTGGTGTCGATGCCCAGCACCAACACCTTCGACGCGCAGGATGAGGCCTATAAGCAAAGCGTACTGCCGGCATCGGTTACGCGGCGCGTGGCGGTGGAGGCCGGGGTTACTGCGCAATGGTGGCACTACGTGGGCCTGCAGGGCGAGATCGTCGGCATCAATCACTTTGGCGCGTCGGCGCCGGCCAAGGATTTGTTCAAGGCGTATGGATTCACGACTGAGCATGTCGTTGAGGCAATCGAAAAAGTTCTAAGTAAATAGGGGGTCTGGAATCGATGGCAATCAAAGTCGCGATCAATGGTTATGGGCGCATCGGACGCAATATTCTGCGTGCGTTGTACGAGGGTCCGCACAAGGGCGAAATCAAGATCGTCGCGATCAATGACTTGGGAGACGCGAACACCAACGCCTATCTGACGCGCTTCGATACGGTGCATGGGCGCTTCCGCGGCGACGTGCATGTGGACGGTGATTCCATGGTGGTGAACGGCGATCGTATCCGTGTGATCGCGCAGCGCGATCCGACCAAGCTGCCTTGGGGCGAGCTCGGCGTCGATTTCGTGCTGGAGTGCACGGGATTGTTCACCAGCAAGGCCAAGGCCTCGGCGCATATTGCCGCCGGCGCAAAGAAAGTCGTGATCTCTGCACCGGGCGGCGACGACGTCGACGCCACCATCGTTTACGGAGTCAACCATGGTGTGCTGAAGGCCAGCCACACGGTGATTTCAAATGCCTCCTGCACCACCAATTGCCTGGCGCCGCTGGTCAAGGTGCTGCACGACAAGGTCGGCATTCTAGCCGGTGTCATGAACACCATTCACTCGTACACTAATGACCAAGTATTGACCGACGTTTACCACTCGGATCTGCGGCGCGCGCGCTCCGCAACCATGTCCATGATTCCGACCAAGACCGGCGCCGCCGCCGCGGTAGGGTTGGTGCTGCCTGAGCTTAAGGGCAAGATCGACGGCTTCGCTGTGCGCGTGCCGACCATCAATGTGTCGCTGGTGGACTTGAGTTTCACGGCGGCGCGCAAGACCTCGGTGGAGGAAATCCACGGCGCAGTCAAGGCGGCCGCCGCCGGACCGCTCAAGGGCATTCTGGCCTATAACGATGCGCCCCTGGTGTCGGTGGATTTCAATCATGATCCCGCCTCCTCGACCTACGACTCCACGTTGACTAAGGTCATCGAGGGGACGCTCGTCAAGGTATGTTCGTGGTATGACAACGAGTGGGGCTTCTCCAACCGCATGCTGGACACCACTGCGGCTTGGTCGAAGGCCACCTAGTAAGCGCCCTTGAAAATCACCAAAATGACCGGCCTCGATCTGCGCGAGAAGCGCGTGCTCATCCGCGAGGATTTGAACGTGCCGATCCAAGACGGCGCGGTGAGCAGCGATGCGCGGATTCGCGCCTCTCTGCCCACCCTGCAAGCGGCGCTTTCCGCCAGGGCCCGTGTGATGGTGATGTCGCACCTCGGCCGGCCCGAGGAGGGACGGTATGCGGAGGAGTTTTCGTTGGCGCCGGTGGCCAAGCGCCTCGCTCAACTGCTGGGGGTGCCAGTGGCCTTGAAAAAGGACTGGCTGGACGGTGTGGAAGTGCTCCCCGGCGAGATCGTGCTGCTCGAGAATGTGCGTTTCAACAAGGGTGAAAAAAAGGACAGCGACGATCTTGCACGGAAAATGGCTTCGCTGTGCGATATCTATGTGATGGATGCGTTCGGTACGGCGCATCGCGCCGAGGCCAGCACGCATGGCGTTGCGAAATACGCCCCCGTCGCGTGCGCGGGCCCGCTGCTGGTCAGCGAATTATCGGCCCTGGAGACCGCTCTCGAGAAGCCTGCGCGGCCGCTGCTCGCCATCGTCGCCGGCTCCAAGGTGTCTACCAAGCTCACGGTCTTGGAGTCTCTCTTGGGCAAGGTCGATCAGCTGATCGTGGGAGGTGGCATCACCAACACCTTCCTGGCGGCCTTGGGCTTCAATGTAGGCAAGTCGCTGTACGAGCCGGCTATGTTGGACATTTGCAAGCGCTTGCTGGAGCAGTCCAAGATACGCGGCATCGTCATTCCCATGCCCACCGATGTGGTGGTTGCTACTGAGTTTTCCGCCAAGGCGGAGGCTGACGTGAAGGCAGTGGGCGCAGTCAACGACGACGATATGATCCTGGATATAGGGCCGGATTCTTCCGAGGCGATCGCCAAGCTGGTCGAGTCCGCCGGCACGATTCTTTGGAACGGCCCGTTGGGCGTGTTCGAGTTCGAGCAGTTTGGCGAAGGCACGCGCACACTCGCCAAGGCGATTGCACGCAGCAAGGCATTCTCCCTGGCCGGAGGCGGCGATACATTGGCAGCCATCGAAAAGTATGGCATCGAGGATAGTATTTCCTACATATCAACCGGCGGCGGCGCGTTCCTGGAGTTTGTCGAAGGCAAAAAGCTACCCGCGGTGGACATTCTGGAAAAGCGCGCCGCATGAGCTTCCAGCTGCGCCGTACAAAAATTGTCGCCACCCTAGGCCCTGCAACGGACGATCCCACGGTTCTGGCCGAGATCGTGCGCGCCGGGGTGGACGTGGTGCGCTTGAACTTCTCGCATGGCGCGGTCGCAGATCATGCGCGGCGGGTGGAGAGCGTGCGTGAGGCCGCGCGTCAGGCGGGCCGTTACGTGGGTGTACTCGGCGATCTGCAGGGCCCAAAAATCCGTATCGATCGATTCGTCAACGGCAAGGTACAGCTGGTGGATGGCGCCGAATTCACGTTGGACGCAGAGCTCGACGTCAACGCGGGCACGGAGCTGCACGTGGGAATCGCCTACAAGAAATTACCCCAGGATGTATTCCCAGGCGACGTGCTGCTGCTGAACGATGGGCAGATCAGCCTGCAGGTCTTGAGCATTGACGGTCCACGCATCAAGACCCGCGTGCTGGTGGGCGGGGAACTCGGTAACAACAAGGGCATCAACCGTCAGGGCGGCGGCTTGTCAGCGGGGGCCTTGACCGACAAGGATCGCGAGGATATTCGCACCGCCGCATCTCTTAAGGTCGACTATCTGGGGGTGTCCTTTCCGCGCGATGCCAGCGACATGGAAGAAGCTCGGGTTTTGCTGCGTGCGGCCGGCGGCCACGGTCTGCTGGTGGCTAAGATAGAGCGCGCGGAGGCCATCAAGAATTTGACCGACGTGGTGCGGGCCAGCGACGGCGTCATGGTCGCGCGCGGCGATCTTGGTGTCGAAATGGGTTATGCGGAACTCGCCGGCCTGCAAAAGCTGATCATCCAAGAGGCTCGCCACCAGAACCGGGTGGTCATCATGGCGACCCAGATGATGGAATCGATGATCACCAATACCATCCCAACGCGGGCGGAGGTGTCGGACGTGGCGAATGCCGTCATGGACGGAACCGACGCCGTCATGCTGTCGGCCGAAACCGCGTCGGGCAAGCATCCGATCAAGGTCGTGGAAGCGATGGCGCAGATCATCGTTGGCGCGGAGAAGTATCAGCTCGCTCATGTGCGGATCCGCCAGCGCGAATCCGGCTACTTCGGGCACACCGACGAGGCGATCGCGGCGGCGGTCATGTACACGGCGAATCACCTGCACGTGAAGGCCATCGTGGCGCTCACCGAGTCGGGATCGACCTCGCTGTGGATGTCGCGGGTGCGCTCGGATATTCCTATTTACGCATTTACCCGTCATGAGGCGACGCGCTGCCGGGTGACCCTGTACCGCGGCGTGTATCCCGTGGCCTACGACTTCACGGATAAAGGCGAGGCGATTTATTTCTCCATTTTCCGCCTGTTGCTCGACCTGCAGTTGGTGGAGGAAGGCGATTCCATCATCCTGACCAAAGGTGAATTGACCGGCGTGTCCGGCGGCACGAACTCCATGCAGATATTGCAAGTCGCGCGCAAGTAGATGGCGTCCGAATTTCGCGGCACCGATCGCTATATTGCCACCGAGGAATTGATGGCCGCGGTGAACGCCGCCATGGTGCTGTCGCGGCCGCTGCTCATCAAGGGTGAACCCGGCACCGGCAAGACATTGCTGGCAAATGAAATCGCCCGCTCGCTGCAGAAGCCGTTCTTCGAGTGGCACATCAAGTCCACCACCAAGGCGCAGCAGGGCCTGTACGAGTACGACGCCGTTTCGCGCCTGCGGGATTCGCAACTCGGCGACCCACGGGTCAAGGACATACACAATTACATCCTGAAGGGCGATTTGTGGGAGGCATTCGATTGCGATCGGCAGCCGGTGCTGCTGATCGACGAAATCGACAAGGCGGACATCGAGTTTCCGAACGATTTGCTGCGCGAACTCGATCGCATGGAATTCTACGTCTATGAGACACGCGAAACGGTGCGCGCCAAGCATCGGCCCGTCATCATCATCACCAGCAACAATGAAAAAGAGCTGCCTGATGCCTTCTTGAGGCGCTGTTTCTTTCACTACATCCGTTTCCCCGACGCCGCCACGATGACGCAAATCATCGACGTGCATTTTCCGGAATTGAAGCGCGACCTGCTGCACGAGGCGCTGACCACGTTCTTCAAGATTCGCGAGACCCCTAACCTCAAAAAGAAGCCGACGACATCGGAGCTTCTGGATTGGATCAAGCTGCTGGTGTCCGAGGACATTTCGCCCGAGGCCTTGCGCAGCGACGATGCCAAGAAGCTCATTCCCCCCCTGTACGGCGCGTTGCTCAAGAACGAGCAGGACGTGCATTTATTCGAGCAGTTGCTGTTCTTACACCGCCGGAATGCTCGTTAGATTTTTCTTTCTGCTGCGCAGCGCCGGCGTACCGGTATCTCTCACCGAATTGTTGACCTTGCTTGAAGCGCTCAAGGCAGGTCTTGGGGACTTGTCCGCAGAGCGCTTCTACTACTTGTCGCGCACCTGCCTGGTGAAGGACGAGCGCTACTACGATCGCTTCGACAAGGCATTTGCAACCCATTTCAAGGGCGCGGATGACTTGTTCGCGCTATTGCAACGAGAGTTGCCTGAGGATTGGCTGGCAAAGTTGGCGCAACGCGCATTCACCGATGCGGAGAAAGCCGAAATCGAGGCATTGGGCGGTTGGGAGAAATTGATGGAGACGCTGAAGAAGCGTCTCGAAGAGCAGAAGGAGCGGCATCAGGGCGGCAACAAATGGATCGGCACCGCGGGCACCTCGCCGTTTGGAGCCTATGGCTACAACCCCGAAGGCGTGCGGGTCGGGCAGGCCGGCAGCCGCAATCGCAGTGCGGTCAAGGTCTGGGACAAGCGCGAGTTCGCCAATCTGGACGACAAGGTTGAGCTCGGCACGCGGAACATCAAGATCGCGCTGCGCCGCTTGCGGCGCTTCGCCAGGCGCGGAGCCCCCGACCAGCTGGCGTTAGCCGACACCATAGATGCCACGGCCCGTTCGGGAGGATGGCTGGACATCAAAATGCAGGCGGAACGGCGCAATGTGATCAAGGTGCTGCTGCTGCTCGATGTGGGCGGGTCCATGGACGATCACGTGAAGACCTGCGAGGAACTATTCTCCGCCGCGCGCAGCGAGTTCAAGCATCTGGAGCATTTTTACTTTCATAATTTCATGTATGAATCGCTGTGGCGGGATAACCGGCGGCGCTTCAACGAACATATGGGCACGCTGGAGCTGATGCGCACCTATGGCACGGACTACAAGCTGATCGTGGTGGGCGATGCCACCATGAGCCCGTACGAGATAACTCAGCCCGGCGGCAGCATCGAGCACTGGAACGCCGACGCCGGCAGCGTGTGGCTGCAGCGCTTGATGAAACACTATCCGAAGTTCGCCTGGATCAATCCCCAGCCGCAGTCGCGCTGGCGGCACAATTCCTCGATCGAGATCACACGCGAACTGCTCGAGGGACGGATGTATCCGCTGACTTTGGGCGGGTTGGACGATGCGATTGATGCGTTGACCTAGCCGGTGCTGGCGCGCCTGCGCGTGGCTACCAAATTTTGACGCGCGCTTCCGGAGTTAGATACAGGGCGTCTCCCGGCTTTACTGCGAATACTGCGTACCAGGGGTCGAAATTTCTCACACTGCGGACGCGATAAGCGTCGGGAGTGTGCGGATCGGTAGCCAACAGTTGGCGGGTGATTTGTTCGCGGTAGGCGGTTCGCCAGACTTGGGCAAAACCTAGGAAGAAGCGTTGGTCGCCGGTCTGGCCGTCAATGATCGGAGCATCGCGGCCATTCAGCGACGCATGGTAGGCATCGAAGGCAATCACGACACCGGCATTGTCGGCAATGTTTTCACCGAGGGTGAGATCGCCGTTCAATTTCAGCCCGGGTAGCACCTCGTAGGTCGAGTATTGGGCGACCAGCGCCGCTGTCCGCAGCTTGTACTTGGCGGCATCTTCCTGCGTCCACCAGTCGGACAGCTTTCCTTGCGCATCGAACAGGCGCCCCTGGTCGTCGAATGCATGGCTGATCTCGTGCCCGATGATGGCGCCAATCCCGCCGTAGTTGACCGCGGCATCTGCGTTTGGGTCGAAGAACGGCGGTTGCAGCACGGCCGCCGGGAAAACGATCTCGTTCTTCGTTGGGTCGTAGTAGGCATTGATCGTCATGGGTGTCATGTCCCATTCCGTGCGATCGACGGGACCTCCCAACTTCGCAAGATTGCGTTCGTACTCGAAGCGATCGGCGTTGAGCGCGTTTTGGTAGGCGTCGCCCGTAGAAACGCTGAGCTTCGAATAGTCCCGCCACTTGTCCGGATAACCTATCTTGATGCCGAAGGTCGCGAGCTTCTCGCGCGCTTTGGCTTTGGTTTGGGCAGACATCCAGTCGAGGGTGTCCAATCGGTGCCCGGCAGCCGCAAGCAGGTTCTCGACCAGCTGGTGGGCCGAGGCTTTGGCGGCGGCGGAGAAATACTCACGCACGTATACCTCGCCGATCGCTTCGCCCAGCGCATTTTGAGTGAAATGCGATCCACGCTTCCAGCGCTCCTGCTGCGTCTGCGTGCCCTGCAGCGCAGTGCCATGCAACGCAAAGTGTGCATCGACAAATGCCTTCGACAACATCGGCGCATGGCCATCGATTGTGCGGACGGCAAGATAATCCCTCCATACTGGAATGGACACGGTCGGCACGATAGCCGAGGTCGCGGTGATCGCAGAATCAACGGAGGCGATCAGCACATCTTGGGAATCAAGGCCGGCGGCTTGGAAATAGGCTGCCCAATCCAGGCCATGGGCCTTGACGAGGTACTCCGCTCTCTTCCATGGGACGTAGCGAGCTGTTAGGTCGCGCTGGCGGACTCGAGACCATTGGATCTGCGCCAGCCGATGTTCGAGGTCGAATACGGCCGTCGCGCGCTTCACCGCGTCTGCATGGGCCATCGAGAGGTGGGATAGTTCCAGTAGCTTGACGACGTAGGTCTGGTACGC
>JAYTXS010000264.1:0-4817 GCA_043742845.1 Gammaproteobacteria bacterium | reverse complement strand
GAATCGCTGGACGACGCCATGCGCGATCTCGGCATGGAGGAAGGGTTCGATGTGGGCTTCGAAATGTCGGGCAATGCCACCGCACTTCGCGAAATGCTGCGCACCATGAACCACGGGGGCAGCATTTCCATGCTCGGCATCCCGCCCGGGGAAACCGCCATCGACTGGAACCAGGTCATTTTCAAGGGCCTGGTGATCAAGGGCATTTACGGCCGTGAGATGTTCGAGACCTGGTACAAAATGTCGAGCATGCTGCAAAGCGGCCTGGATGTGCGGCCGGTGATCACGCACCGCTTGGGAATCAACGACTACCTGGAAGGATTCGAGATCATGAATTCCGGCAAGTCGGGCAAGATCACGCTGGACTGGACCAGCCTCTAAGCGCGCGGACTACGGTCCGACAAAGGTCACGAACTCTTCGAGCGCGGCGCGATCGGTGACCAATCGATTGATGGGCGCGCTCTTGTCTGCGTGCCCTAAGGCCAGACCACAGAACAGCATGCGCTCCGGCGGCAGGCTCAAGAATTCGCCGACGGTCTTGTACCAGGCAGTCCAGGCCTCTTGAGCGCAGCTCTCAAGACCCGCATCGTGGATCAACAGCATGACGTTCTGCATGAACATACCGACGTCGGCCCATTGATCGGACCCCATGACTCTGTCGATGGAAAAAAACAGCGCCATGGGCGCGCCGAAAAAATCGTAGTTCTTGGCGAACTGCGCCAGGCGCGCCGGCCGATGCTCGCGCGCAACGCCGATGGCCGCGTACAAGTCTTCGCCGCACTTGAAGCGGCGCGTACGGTACGGCTCCTTTAGATTGGGCGGATAGACGTTGTACTCGCTGCCCTCGCCTTGCGGGTGAGTCTGTACCTTGCCGGCTACGAGTTCGCGAAACTCCCGCATGCGCTCGCCCCACAGCACGTGTACATGCCAGGGCTGCAGGTTACCGCCGGATGGCGCCCGCCGCGCGGTCTGCAGAATGCCCCGGATGGTTTCGACGGCAACGGGTGCAGCGCTGAATGCGCGGCAGCTTCTGCGTCCGAGGATCGCATCCGCAGTATTCACGCCAACGACTCGGGCAGCCGCGATACCGGCCTAATGGCCGGCCAGCGACTTGAGCCCAATGTGCGGTTCGCGGCACCAGCAATAGGCATACAGCCCACGCGGGTCGTTCAGCCGGGCAATGGCGCGCGCCTGCTCGAGTACGGGATCAAGAACCCGCTCCAGGTCGCTGCGCGGTGCAAAGATTCCGGCCATTTGACCCAGGATTAACGATTCGGAGCGCAACTGCATCAGCAGCTGCTGCTTCAGGCTCAATTCGGTCTCGATGTAATCGATGTCGTAGTCTGAGCCTAGTTGCGCGAGTTTTGCCGCCGCATCGGTAGCGTCTTGCAGCCCGCCCAAGTGATCGACCAATCCAATGCGCTGCGCATCGGCACCGGCCCACACCCGGCCCTGTGCAATTTTATCCACATCCTCAACCGATTTTTTGCGGCCGTCGCCGACCCGATGCAGGAATTCCGAATAAGCGTGATCGACCGACGACTGAAGTATTTGACGGGTCGCAGGCGTGAGCGCTCGGTCCATGCGCATGTCGCCGGCCAGCGGCGTCGTGCCGATGCCGTCGACTTTGACGCCGAGCTTCTCCAAGGTGCGCTGGAAGGTCGGGACCACGGAAAATACGCCGATCGAACCGGTCAATGTCGTGGGGCTGGCAAATATCTGGTTCGCCGCCGCGGCAATATAGTATCCGCCGGACGCGGCGTACGTGCTCATGGAGACCACCACGGGTTTGCCGGCCTTGCGCAGGGACTGCACCTCGCGCAGGATTTGCTCCGAAGCGAACATGCTGCCGCCCGGACTGTCCACGCGCAGCACCACCGCCTTCACGGCATTGTCGAAGCGCGCTTGGCGCAATAGATCAGCCGTGCTCTCTCCGCCGATGGTGCCCGGCGGCTGGCGGCCGTCGAGAATCTCACCGGATGCCACCACGATGCCGACCTTGGAATCCGCTTTGGACTTCAGTACCCGCTTGGAGCGTACCGAGACCAGGTACTGCGGCATGGCAATGGCGTTGAACGAATGCGTGTCCTCATCTTCTCCCACCAATCCCTTCAATTCGTCGGACATTTGCCGGCGGCTCTTCAGCGCCGTCACCAAGCCGCGCTGCAGCGCCAATTTGGCCGCATCGCCGTTTGCCGCGGCAAGCGCCGCAGGCTGATCGGTGATGTATTCCGTAAGCGCGGCGGCGGGCAATGAGCGAGCTCGAGTGACGTCTTGGCTGTAGGCGCTCCACAGCGCCGCCAGCCATACGCTGCTCTCGTCACGCTCGCTCGGCGCCATGTCGCTGCGTGAGAATTGATCGGTATAGCTCTTGTAGGTCCCGGCACGAAACACGTTGACGTCGACACCCAGCTTGTCGATGGCGTCCTTGAGGAACATGCGGTAATAACTGAAACCGTCGAGGTACACCAACCCCATCGGATCGAGGTAGACCTCGCCGGCCTGCGCGGCCAGATAGTACTGGCTTTGATCCAGGGAATCGGCCGCTACCACCACGCGCTTGCCGGCGGCGCGAAAGTCGCGCAGCGCAGCGCCGATCTCTTGCAGTTTGGAGAGCCCGGATCCGCTCATGGAGCCTAAATCCAGCACGATGAGCTTGATGCGCGCGTCGGATTTGGCCGCGGCGATGGCGTCGGTCACATCTCTGAGCAGCGTCTCGGGGGCGGGACCGCCGGACGCCTGACCGAAGGCGCGGCGCACCGGGTCGCTGGCCAACTGATCGACGAGTTCTCCCTCAGGCGCAATCACCAACGCCGCTGAGCGGGGCACCATCGGTACCGAGGTATGCAAGGCGGCGAGCACGAATCCGAAAATCACCAGCAACAGAACCAGCTGCAGCACCTTGCGAATTCCCTCGAGAATTCGCCACACCAGACCGAAAAACCCCACCAGAGCGGATCCGACACCCATTCTAAAGGCTCCTGGGGTCAGATTTTCTCGTCGATGCGCGCAGCCTTACCGGACAGGTCGCGCAGGTAGTACAGCTTGGCGCGCCGCACGGCACCGCGGCGCTTCACGCTGACTTCGCTGATCGAGGGACTGAAGGTTTGAAACACTCTTTCCACACCCTCGCCGTGCGAAATCTTGCGCACCGTGAACGAGGAATTGAGGCCGCGATTTTTCTTCGCGATGACCACGCCCTCATAGGCTTGCACGCGCTCGCGATCGCCCTCGACGACCTTGACCTGCACGATGATGGTGTCGCCGGGATTGAAATCAGGAAGCTTGCGCGTCGCGCGTTCGCCGTTCAATTCCTGGATGATCTTGTTCATAGCATTCGTCCTCATCTTTGACTGTCTTAGATTCGCGGCGTGCCGTAGCCACGCCCGATCTTGAATTCTTCCAATAAAATCCGCTCTTCATCGCTCATGCCGCGGCGCTCCAGCAGTTCCGGCCGCCGCAACCACGTGCGACCCAGCGCCTGCTGCAACCGCCAGCGGCGGATGGCCGCGTGGTCTCCTGACATCAACACCGCAGGTACGCTCAGTCCGTCGATCGCCGGGGGCCGCGTGTAATGCGGCCAATCCACCAATCCATCACTGAACGATTCCTGTTCCGCCGATTCCGCACTGCCGAGCGTCCCCGGCAGCAGCCGCGCAATCGCGTCGATCACCACCAGCGCCGGCAATTCACCGCCCGAGAGCACAAAATCGCCGATCGACCACTGCTCGTCGGTCTCACTCTCGATGAGTCGTTCGTCGACACCCTCGTAGCGCCCCGCCAACAGCACCAAACCCGGCCAAGTGCACGCTTCGCGCGCCAGAGCCTGCTCGAACCTGCGCCCATCGGCGCCCAAGTACACGCGCCGCGTGCCTGCCGGCAAACCAGCGGCGGCGGCCCGCAAGGCGCTGCGCAGCGGCTCTACCTTGAGCACCATCCCCGGCCCGCCGCCGTAGGAGCGATCGTCCACCGTGCGATGCACGTCAGCCGTGAAGTCGCGCGGATCGACGCACCCGACCTCGAGCACTCCACGCTGCACCGCCCGCCCGAGCACACCATGCTCCAGAGCCTCACGGATCATCATCGGAAACAACGTCACCACCGCAATACGCATGCAAACAATCCGTGGCGCCCGCCAGCGTTTAGGGCTGCGCGGCGTTCCAGTCCACGACCACCCGGCGCGCCTGCAAATCCACCCGCCTCAAATGCTGCGGCACGGCCGGTATCCAAAATTCGTGCGTGCCTCGCACCACCATCAAAACCTGCGCCGGCGTTTCCATGAAATGCAGCACGGTTCCTAATCCCTCGCCCTCGAGATTCACCACCTCGCAGCCAATCAAATCGGCGCGGTAAAAATCCTTGTCGTCGCGCTGCGGCAGCTCGCTGCGCAACACACACACCTGCGCGCGCCGCAGAGCCTGCGCCTGGTCCCTATCCTCGACTCCCGACAATTTCACGGTCAGCGCCCCGCCACTGCGGCCGCTGGACTCAATGCGGTAGTCCCGCCGGACACTTCCGTGGCCTATGGTCAAGATTCGGTGATCGAGTAGCCGCTCCGGAGGATCGGTATGCGAACGTAGCTTGACCCAACCTCGGACGCCAAACGGCGCTCCCACAAACCCCAGTTGGATGAGCGCCGATGATTCGCCGCTCATCGCGTGCCCCGGAAGACCTTACGCGGCCTGCTTGCGGAAGCTGGTGAGAAGGAACTTGACGCGCTCGGACATGTGGGCGCCCTTGGATAACCAGTGCTCGATTCGAGCCACGTTTAACCGCAGTTTGATTTCCGCGCCGCGGGCCACGGGATTGAACAGTCC
>JAYTXS010000263.1:0-3231 GCA_043742845.1 Gammaproteobacteria bacterium | reverse complement strand
AAGCACTGCGATACTCGAATTCGCCGCCGGATTCGGCGGCGCGAATCAATAACGTGGTGGTGAATTGCGAGCGGTCGAAATGCCAGTTCAGTGCCGCGCTGGGCCGGCAGGCGAGCACGTTCAGTCGAGCGAGCGGATCGTCCATCAGAAACAGGCGAGGCTTGTCCATCACACGCGCGAGAAAATCCACGAGGGGCGCCCACTCGTAAATCCGGTCCACGATCGTGCCCGACAGCTGATCGGCGCAGAGGGTGTAATTGACCGTTTCCAGTTTCTTGAGTGCCGGATGATCCGGCGCGAGTCCGGGTATTTCTTCCTTGAAGTAGATGTTGTGCCGGCGGGCGTGCCGGTAGCCCGCGCCGTTGATCAAGGGATCCAGCTCCGACACGGCGCGCGCGATAGCGGGCGCGTTGACGAATCCCTCGAGGGTGAACATGCCGTGCGCAGCGAGGTCGGCCTTGCAGCGTTCCACCAGCTGCACACAGTGCGGCGAATCGGTTCGCTCGAGCGGAAAGCGGTCGAGATTGAGCAAATCTCTCATCGAGCGTCTCGAATCGCCGCAGCGGTAGCTACAGCGCCTTGTTGCCCATGGCGACGTTGAGTGGGCGAAGTCGCTCCTGGGTTTGCGGTGTCCACCAGCGATCGACGCTGGTGTTGAGTCCCGCGAGATCGAGCCCGGCGGCAGCAAGACAGGTGTCGCGAGAACCGTGTTCTATGAAACGATCCGGTATGCCGATATGCAGCAGCGGCAGCTGCACACCCGCCGAAGCCAGCAATTCGCCCACTGCCGAACCCGCGCCGCCCATGACGGCATTTTCTTCAATGGTGATGATGGCGCGATGGCGCTGGGCAATTGCCAGAGTGAGTTTCTCGTCGAGCGGCTTGACGAAGCGCATGTTGACCAGCGTCGCGTCCAGGCGCTCGGCAATCTTGCGCGCTGACTCGAGCAGCGTACCGAACGCCAGAATGGCAAGTCCGCTACGACCTTCGCGCCTGATTTGAGCGCGACCCAGCGGCACGGCCGTCATTTCCGCGGCGATCGCGGTACCCGGACCCGTGCCGCGCGGATAACGCACCGCGGACGGAGATGACAAAGTGGTCGCGGTGTACAGCATCTGGCGGCACTCGTTCTCGTCGGCCGGCGCCATGATCACCATATTGGGGATGCAGCGCAGGAATGTCAGATCGTAGCTGCCCTGGTGGGTCGCGCCGTCGCTGCCGACGAGCCCGGCCCGATCCAGCGCGAATATCACCGGCAGATTTTGCAGAGCGACGTCGTGAATGAGTTGGTCGTAGGCGCGCTGCAGAAAAGTCGAATAAATCGCGACCACCGGCTTGAGGCCTTCGGCCGCAAGTCCTGCCGCGAATGTCACTGCGTGTTGCTCCGCGATGGCGACGTCGAAGTAGCGCTCCGGAAACCGCTTGGAGAACTCAACCAAACCGGAGCCCTCGCGCATTGCCGGCGTAATGCCGACGACGGTGGGGTCGCGCTCCGCCATGTCGCATAGCCACTTGCCAAAGATTTGCGAATAGGTCGGCCCGGTGGCCGCTTCCTTGAAAATCAGGCCACTCGCCGGATCGAACGGACCCGGCCCGTGCCACTTGATAGGATCCGCCTCCGCTGGCGCGTAACCCTTGCCCTTGCGCGTCACTACGTGCAGAAATTGCGGTCCGCGCAGCTGTTGCAGATTGCTCAGGGTGCTGACCAGGGCTTTGACGTCATGACCGTCAATGGGGCCTATGTAATTGAAACCCATTTCCTCGAACAGCGTGCCGGGAAGGACCATACCCTTCAAATGCTCTTCCGAGCGGCGCGCCAGCTCCCATACGGTGGGCATTTGGCGCAATACCTTCTTGCCGCTTTCGCGTAAATGCGAGTACATGCGTCCCGACAGGGCACGTGCCAGATAGTTGGAAAGGGCGCCGACGTTCTCCGAAATCGACATGTCGTTGTCATTGAGCACGATCAACAGATCCGTGGGCAGGGAGCCCGCGTGATTGAGCGCCTCGAAGGCCATGCCTGCCGTGAGCGCGCCGTCGCCGATGATGGCCACAGCCCGGCGCTTCTCTCCGCGTTGCGCCGCCGCGACGGCCATGCCGAGGGCGGCACTGATCGAAGTGCTGGAGTGCCCGACCCCAAAGGTGTCATATTCGCTTTCCGTGCGGGTGGGGAACGGCGCCAGCCCCTTATGCTGCTTGATCGTGTGCAGTTGATCGCGGCGCCCCGTCAGGACCTTGTGGGGATATGCCTGATGGCCCACATCCCATACCAGGCGGTCATGGGGCGTATTGAATACATAGTGCAGGGCTATTGTGAGTTCAACTGTGCCCAATCCTGCGGCAAAATGACCGCCCCGGGTGCTGACGCTGTGAATCAGGAATTGGCGCAGTTCCTGGGCCAATTCCGCAAGCTTGGAGGCCGGCAGACGGCGCAGATCCGCCGGTGAATCAATGGATTGAAGCAGCGGGTAGTTTTCTTTGTCGATGCTCATCAGGGGCAGTTTATACTGCCGCAACGCCTTGGTGGCAACGGTTCATGCATGTGTTGCAAATTTGCACCAGAGCCGGCCGCTGAGATGATGCTATTCTCTAGGGTTTCCGAGATACTGTCCGCATGGATTCCGTCAGTTCAGATGAAGTCTATCAAGACCAGATTCTCCCCCATGTCTCGCGCACCTTCGCGCTGACCATCCCACAGCTGCCGCAGGGCCTGCGCACGGCGGTGACCTGCGCCTATTTGTTGTGCCGCATCGCCGATACCATCGAGGACGAACCGGCATTGTCGCCGCCCGAGACACTGGCGTTTCTGCAACGCTTCAGCGCGGTGTTGACGGGCGAGGGCGACCTTAAGCTCCTGGCGCGAGAAATTGGGGCCCGCCTCTCTGATCGGACGTTGGCGACGGAACGCGATCTAGTGGGCAACATGGATCGCGTGATTGGAGTCATGCAGAGCCTGAGTGAGGCGCAACGTGTCGCCATCCGGCGCTGCGTCGAGCTCATGTGCTACGGCATGCCTCGGTTCCAGTTCTCCGCGAGCGTCAAGGGCCTCGCCGGTTCGAGCGACCTGGATGACTATTGCTACTATGTAGCGGGCGTGGTGGGCGAAATGCTCACGGATCTATTCTGCGATTATTCCCCTGAGATTGCCCGCCACCGCCCGGCGCTGTGCGCCATTGCGGCGTCGTTTGCGCAGGGCCTGCAGATGACGAACATTCTGAAGGATGTGTGGGA
>JAYTXS010000262.1:0-13001 GCA_043742845.1 Gammaproteobacteria bacterium | reverse complement strand
GGCGGCCGAAAATCGCAACAACGCCGGGGCCACCGCGCTAGCTCAATGCGCAGCTCGGAATGGAGCGGGCGATGGGAATCGAACCCACGGCTCAAGCTTGGGAAGCTTGGGTATTACCATTATACGACGCCCGCGCCGCACCCGATTCTAGTCGCCTTTGGGAAGATCAGGCAAATTCTTGGATCGGGGCATGCGCCAGCGCGTTAAGACTCGTATACCCAACGGCCGCCGAGCATGGTCCGCTCGACCTTGATGGCCTGTAGCTCTTCCGCGGGCACGGCGAACGGATCCTTTTTGAGCACCACCAGATCAGCCAGTTTCCCAGGTTCTATTGAGCCTTTGTCCTTCTCTTCGAAAGAGGCATGTGCTCCATCAATGGTCGCGGAACGTACTGCCTCTTCCAGCGTGACACGTTGTGTCTCTCCCCACACATGACCGCTGGGGTCGCGGCGAGTGGTCATGGAGTACAGCCACAGCATGGGTGAAGGCGGGCTGGCGGTGTAATCCGACGCCGTCGGCGGTCGCAGGCCGGCATCGATGAACCAACGATAAGCGAACATGCGTTTCAGGCGATCGTCGCCGTAGAAATGCATGACATCGCCGTGGAAATTCACGTAGCCGGCGAACGGGATCGGGATCGCTCCCACGGCCCGCATGCGCGCGACCAATTCCGGCGTCACCACCGTGCAGTGCTCGAGCCGAAAACGCGGGTCGCGGCGCGGCGCTTCCTTCGACAGCTGTTCATAGATGCCCAGCATGCGGTCGATCGCATGTTCGCCGTTGGCATGCGTCGCCAATTGAAACCCTGCCAGCCAAGCCTTGCGCGAGTTCTCATACAGACTCTCGCGCGTGCCGCTCTCGACGCCGAAGTAGTTCGGCAATCCGATATAGGGTTCGGCCAGCCATGCGGTGCGTTCGGAAATCGAACCGTCCGAGTACTGCTTGATGCCGCCGATGCGCACCATGGAGTCGCCGAATCCGGTGTGCAGGCCGGCTGCGATATAGCGATCGAGGTAGGCCACATCCATATGGCAGTAGGCGCGATAGAGCAATTCTCCCGATTCGCGCGCGTCTTGATAGCCCTGCAGTCCATCCGGACTGGCATCGGCGTCGCAGGCGGAGGTGACGCCAAAACTGGCATACAGCTTGGAACTGAGCGCTATGCCGCGCCGATGATCCTCGCGCGTCAACGCCTCCGGCATCTTGCCGGCCACGGCATCCATGGCCTTGTCGGCCACTCGCCCGTTCAGTTCGCCGTCAGGTCCATGTTCGAAGCGCCCACCCGCAGGATCGGGAGTGGTCGCGGTGGCTCCCGCCGCCTTCAGCGCAAGCGAATTCACGTAGGCGGTATGGCCGCCGCGGTGCCGCACGATCACCGGATGGTCCGGCACCGCTGCATCAAGGTCGGCACGCGTCAACGGCCGCGGCGTCTTACCATCGTCATACAAATAACCCCGCACCCAGCCTCCGGGCGGCGTCTCTGCGGCGCGCGCGCGCAGCGCCGCAAGAATTTCTTCGATCGAGGTCTTATCGCAGGCGACGTTCTTCAACTGATCCAGGCCGCTTGCCCAGGGATGGGCATGCGCATCAATGAAGCCCGGGAACACTCGTTGCCGGGCAAGATCGACTCGCCGGGTGTTCTTTCCTGCGAGCGCCAGGATTTCCCGATCCGTCCCCACCGCCAGGAAACGGCCATCGCGAACTGCAACCGCGGTGACCTGCGGCCTTCCGGGCTGCACGGTATAGATCAATCCGTTGTACAAAACGAGATCAGGATCTGTGCCCGCAAGCCGCACCAGCGGCAGCGCCGCCAAGGACTTGATCATCTCGCGGCGCGTAGTACTCATCGTTGGTCTCCGGTTTCGTGGTGCGTCAATGCCACGCGGTTCTATGGTTATAGCGATCAGTTGTAGCGAAAATGCCGCAACGGCGCGTATTGATTGCCTGACGGCCGTTCATTGTCTATTCTGCACGCAAGTTTAGGGAAAAGCTTCGGGTACGTACAATTTCGCATGTACTTTGTAGGCGGCATCAGCGCACGCGCTGACCTAGCCGTAAGACGATCCAACTATCGGGGGATTCCATGTTGAGCACTCTCACCTGCGCGAAGCGCTTCGCGCGCGCACCTATTTTTGCCGTCACGATGTTCGTGGCAACCACACTCACGGCCGGCGCCCAACAGGCGGCCCCCTCGGGAGCGCTCGAGGAAATCGTGGTGACCGCTCAGAAGCGCGAGCAGAACTCTCAAGACGTCGGTATTTCCGTGTCGGTGATCTCCGGCGCCGAACTGAACTCACTGGGCGCCGTCACGGCTACGGACATCACCAAGTCCATGCCGGCAGTCGTATTGACCCAGCCGAACGGCCCCTCCTCGTTCACGCTGTCCATCCGCGGCATCACGCAGAACGACTTCGCCGATCATCAGGAAAGTCCTGCCGCCATTTACGTGGACGACGTTTATATCAGTCAGATGGCGGGTTTGGCGTTCTCGCTGTTCGATATCGACCGGGTGGAGGTGCTGCGCGGTCCGCAGGGCACTCTGTTCGGCCGTAATGCCACCAGCGGCACGGCGCAGTTCGTGTCGCGCCGCCCGACCGACCAGTACGAAGGCTACGTTGACGTGACTACGGGCGAGCACAACTTGTTTCGCGCCGAAGGGGCGGTCAGCGGTCAGCTCTGGAACGACATCGACGGGCGCATCGCCTTCGAGAGCAACCACTACGATCCCTTGTTCACTCACTTCGGCATCGCCGGGGGACAAGATTCCGAGAACGGCAATGACTGGGCCTTGCGCGGTCAATTGCTCTTCAAGCTCGGCGATAAGTCGCAGCTGCTGTTCATTGCGCGCGTCGCAAAGCAGGACGTGAAGGCCGGCGCCTGGGAAGTTCGCTCCACGGCCAGCTTCGGCAACGGCGTCGATGGTTTTCTGCCGCCGGGCCAGGCCAATGGCTATGGCGTCGGCAACCATGGACCTTGCACCAACGGCACCAACACCCCGCCTTGCACCGGCTATCCCTCCTCGGGCGCGTTCTCGACCTATGGCAACTTCCAGGGCTACGCCAGAATTGCCACCAGCGGATTCACGGCCAAGTACACACAGGATCTTGGATTTGCCCGCCTCACCGCGATTGGCGATTACCAGAAATTGACCAAGAACTACGCGGAGGATTCGGACGCGACCCCGCAGACCTGGTTCCAATTCTTCAACGGCAGCAACGTCAATCAAGAATCGGGTGAACTGCGCCTCAACGGCGGAGATGACAAGCTCAATTGGACCACCGGCGTGTATGCCCTGCGCATCGACGGCCATTACTACGAAGGCTGGGACGGAAATTTCAACTTCCAGGCCAACGAGTTCGTTTCGCCGACCAATCCCGGCGGCGCGTGGCCCTATCCGAGCGTTCCCGGCACCGATGGCGGCGTTCCGCAAACCAAGGCTCCCTACAGCTTGACGACCACGTCCGGGGCGGTGTTTGCGCAAGGCGAATATCGTGCGACCGATTTGGTCGGCTTCACTCTCGGTGGCCGCTACACCTACGACAAAAAAGACTACAACTTCGATTGGTCGCCCTATGAATTGTTCCCGCAGAACAATGTCGGCAATCAGATCGTTCAACTCACGCCGGTGTCGGGTCTCGCTCTATATGACTACAGCAACACTCTGAAGAGCAACCTCTACAGCGGCAAGGCCGAAGTGGACCTGCATTTCGCGCCCAACTTGCTCACGTATTTGAGCTACAGCCGTGGCGTCAAGGGCGGCGGTTTCAATGCGCCGCTGTTCCCGAACACCATCAGCACTCCCGCGTTGCTCGCGGCCTTGGAAATCAAGCCGGAAGAACTGAACGCCTTCGAAGTGGGCGTCAAATCCGAGTGGCTCGATCACCGCTTGCGCTTCAATGCGGCGACGTACTACTACGATTATAAAAACAACCAGGTGCTCACCTACCTATTCGCGGTGGCCCAGCTGATTCGCAACGCGCCTGCAAAAAACAAAGGCGCCGAGTTCGAATTGGAATATGCGCCGACCGAAGGCCTGCGACTCGGGTTGGGCGGAGCCTATGTCGATGCCATCATCGAAGACATCGACGCGCGTGGCACCGGTGTGCCGGGCACCTACACCCCCAGCAACGCGCCGCGCTGGACGGGCAATGCCATGGCTCGCTACAGCTGGCCGCTGGGAACCGGGCACCTTTCCGCCCAAGTCGACGGCAATTACCTCAGCAGCTTCTGGTTCGGCGTCGCGGACATCCCGGACATTCGCCAGGGTTCCTACGGACTGGCGAACGCCCGCCTGAGCTATGCGACGCAGGGTGACAAGGTCGAATACGGCGCTTCGCTCGAGAATCTGACGAACAAGCATTACGCCACCATGGGCTTCGACAATAACAGCGTAAACGGTCTGGCGCAGTCGTATCCCGGCATGCCGCGCTGGTTCAAAGTGCATATCAACTATAAATTTTGAGGATTCAGCTCATGAAGTTGCTGCTGGTTTCATTGCTGCTGCTCGCGGCTCCACTGCTGCCGGCGCCACGCTCGATAATGCCATCGAAGCCGGCGTGGACTCGATCGAACATGGCTTCGACCTCAACGATGCACAGCTAAAGCGCATGAAGGATAAGGGCATTTTTCTCGTCGGCACCTCCGGCGGCATCTTGCCGGAGCCCGCGGTGCTTGCGCCGAAGATCATCGATCGCCTGTAGCGTGCGCATCGCATCGGCGTGCGCATGGCCTGCGGCAGCGATACGGTCATCGACATGCCCGGGCGCACCCGCGCCGATCTGATGTTCGACTACCTCGCGGTATGGCGCGCGGCCGGTGTTCCGCCGGCGGACATTCTGCGAGCCATGACCAGCGATGCCGCGGAGTTGCTGCGCATCAACAAGGTTCGCGGCAACCTCAGCGGCGGCCTGTGGCGCACTGAGCCCAAGTGAATTGCGGCAACGCCGGCATCAACGTCCAGCTCAAACGGACAGCGGCGCCACCTCGTGCGTCCAGCCGAACAAATCCGGTGCGCGTCGCTCCTGAATGTCGAGCAATGCCTCGCGCAATTGCGCCGCGACCGCGTCGATTTTCTTCGGAACATAGTCCCGGGCGTCGCGATCGGCCAGCTGCCCGATCGGGCTCAAGATGGCCGCAGTACCGCAAGCGAACACTTCCGTGCATTCGCCGCTTTGGATCTGCGCCAGCAACTCATCGATAGCCATGGCGCGTTCGTGCACGACAAATCCCAAGTGCCGGGCAAGAGCGATCAGCGAGTCGCGGGTAATCCCGGGCAGGATCGCGCCATCGAGCGCCGGGGTATGCAACTCGCCGCCGATGACGGCGAACAGATTCATGCCCGAAAGCTCCTGAATGAAGCGCTGTTCTCGAGCATCGAGCCACAGAGCCACGGTCAAGCCGCGCGCCACCGCGGCGTTCGACGCGCGCAGCGAGGCCGCATAGTTTGCCGATGCTTTGGCAGTGCCGACCCCACCCACCGCGGCGCGCACGTCATCGCGCTCGATGGCCACGCGCATCGGTCCCGATGAGTAGATCTCTACCGGATTGGCAATCACCATGAAACGAAAGGTCGTGGAGTTGCGCAGCAAGTAGCCCGCCTCGGTGCCGAATAGAAACGGCCGCAGGTACAGCGAACGTCCGGATTCGCGCGGAATGAATCGGTGGCAGGCTCCTACCACCGTCTCGATGGCCTCGAAGAACAGTCCCTCGGAAACCGCCGGCATGGATAGGCGCTGCGCGGAGCGCTTGAGGCGCTGCCAATTCTCTTGCGGGCGAAACAGGCTAGGGCCGGCGTCGCCGACCTTGTAGGCTTTCAAGCCTTCGAACACGAGTTCGGCATACTGCAGCGCGCGTGCGCCCGGAAGAATTTCTATCGGTCCGTAGGGGACGAGTTCGCCGCGGCCCCAGGCGCCGTCAGCCCACTGCGCCGAGAACATGACAGGCGCTGCCACCAATCCGAAGCCCAGCTTTTCAGGCAGCTTGAAATTTCGCAGCGCAGCGCCGACGCCAGGCGCCACATCATAACCAGCCTGCCCGGCCGCCTTGGCGAGGTCTGGGGCCGCGCCCCCCTCAGCGACGCAGGTACGCATCGGTCCCAGCCAACCAGTCCTGCCGCGGCGGATTAAACACGTCGACGTCCAAGGTGTCTTCGAGCGCCACCGCGCTGTGCGGCAGGAACGAAGGAATGACCAGCACTTCGCCGGCACGCACGATCACTTCGCGTTCGCCGTTCGCACCCAGCTTGAACAACAGCGCGCCCTCTAGAATGTAAGTGATCTGCTCGTTCTCATGGGCGTGGCGCGGCACATCGTCGCCCTTCTCGAAATGCACGTGCGCAATCATCATCCGCTCGCTCGTGATCAGTTTTCGGGTGAGCCCGCCTTTTAATTTCTCAGGCGTCAGCTCGTTCCACTTGATGTGTTTGGCGCTGGCCGCGTCAATTGTTTTGGTTGCTGCTGCGGTAGTCATTGCACTTCCTCGAATTAACGAAATTTCTCATCTATTTGCAAATCGAGCGCCACGGCGTGTCGATTCGTCTCATTGGCAAGCCCGATAATCGCCACGAGTTCCGCATACTGTGCCGGTGTCATCCCCTTGCTGCGCGCGGCAGCGCCGTGCGATGCAATGCAGTACCGGCAGGCGTTGGTCACGCTGACGGCCATATACACCAGTTCCTTCGTCAACGGGTCGAGCGCGCCCGGCCCCATGACTTCTTTGGCGTTCGTCCACATTCTGCGCAAGCTGGGAGGGTGATGCGCCAGCACCTTCCAATAATTGTTCACCCAATCCGATTTGCGGGTCGCCATGATGTCGTCGTAAACCGCACGTACTTCCGGCGAGGCGTCCTGGTACTCGATGGGTGCCTGGGTCGCAGAGCCGCTGGGCGCGTTGGCCGTACTCATGGCACCACCGCAATCACGCGCGCCGGAAAGCCGGAGCCGTTCTCTACTTTCGGAAAGGTGATCCACACGACCGCGCCCGACTCGGGCACTTGATCGAGATTCGCGAGCAATTCGATTTGGTAGTGATTGGTCCCCAGTATGTAGGATTCGAGCGAGTAATCGTCCTTGGTCGTGGCCAACCCCGGATCCGTATCGGTGGTCTCGTGACCGGAGGCCGTGATGCCGCGCTCTTCATAGAGCAGCTTCAAGACGGGCATGCTCCAACCCGGATAGTGAAATACTCCGGCGGCATCCTTGTTGGCGAGCGCCTGGTCGTCGGGCCAGCGCTTGGACCAATCGGTGCGCATGGCCACGAAGGCGCCGTGCGGTATGCGCCCATGGCGCTGTTCCCAGGAATGGATGTCATCCAGCGACAGGATGTAGTCGGGATTCTTGGCCGCTTTCTCGTGCACGTCGATGACCACCAGCGGCATCAGCATGTCCTTCGGATCGATTTGATCAACCGTGTGCAGCCCATCATGGAAATGCGCCGGCGGATCGACATGCGTGCCCCACTGCCCGATGTGACAATATTCGTTGATCCGAAAGCCATCTTTTTTCACTGCATACAGCGTCTTGACGCTCTCATTCGGCGCGCCCTTCCAATGCGGTATGCCGGGGGCGAACGCATGCGTCAGGTCAATGAAGCGATGCGCCTGAATCACTGCCAGCGCGTCGTCGAGCGAGGCGCTCTGCCGATCCGCCGCATTGCAAACCATAGGCACGGCCATCGCCGCCGCACCACAGGCACTCATTACCCATGCTCGCATACTCCCCCCAAGCTCAAGAATTGTGGACGCAAGATTAACATGCGCTCAAACCCCGCGACTGACGGCAGCCTCGCCGGTGGCTTCGATCTCCACCAGCAGATCCTCGCGGCACACGTCCGCCTGCAGGTACACGACGGAGGTCGAGGCTCGCAGCGACCCGGCCAGGGCCCCCTCGATGGCGCCCAAGTCCGCCGGTTGGCGAACGTACACCTTGAACTTCAGATCCTCCAAGGAATAGCGCGCAGCTCCCACCACACGATTAGCCTCATCCAGCAGCGCCGCAATATTGGCCATCGTTTCACGGGTTTGCGCCGCGACGTCGCCGGCATGGATGGTCTCGTGACCCACGATGCTGGCCGTACCCGAGACGAACAGATTCGTCCCCTGCGGCTCACTTAACATACAGGCCCGCGAAAACATCGGGCTATGCCGTCCAAATTTGCGTGGATAGTGGTACGCGCTGGTCTGGCGCGGATTCTCAATCATCTTCGGCGCTTGGCGGGCCGCCAGAAAATATATGGATATCGGGCTGCCCGCGGGCGAGCCCAAGGCACAGGCCGCCGGCACCGTGCTCACCGCTTCCCGGCCGGCGTCGCGGAAGGCTAATTGGCGCGCCGCATTGAAATGACGGTAGCGCTCATCGCCGTCGGCTTCGCGATTGATTTCCGGTAGATAGTTCCAAACGCGAATCAAGTGCCGGTGCTCGGTCTCCTTAAGCACCCCGAAAATCTCGCGATAGGCGATCTCGGTGGCGCGCACCAATCCTCCGGAATTGCCTTCGCCGCCGCTGCTGGTCGGACCCTCGGCCTCGAGGCTGCGCTCCTCGAGGGTGATGGAGCCGAACAACAAATCCTCGCAGAACCGGTAATGCACGCGGCTGCGCTCGGCCGTGCCGTCGGCCATTTCCACCTGGGGTCCCGCAACCCGCCACACTTCACACAGATTGTCGTTCGTGCCCAGAGTGGGTGTCATGCTGGCGGTAATCGGCGCACGCGCGCCTTCAATGATCGGCAGCCGTTCAAATCCCACGACCCCCAAGACATTGCGCCACCAGGACGGAGCTTGCGAGGCAATTTGGCCGCAGGACAAATAGTCCAGTTGCAGTGCGGCAGTCGTGGCTACGCGGGAAGCTGCCGTGGAAGTCCGCCTGGTAGTCATCGAGAGGCAGTTTATCCTGCCTTGAACACCGCCGGGTAGCCGTCGCTCTGCTCGATGTCGCCGCGACACGCACAGCGCTGCCCGCATTGACTCCCCTTTTTGCCCGGCGAACTATTCTTTGAACGGCGCCTTGGCGCGCGCCTGACCCTGAAACGCCAACATCCAGCCGGGGTATTCCGCCGGCAGCTGGCTCACGTCGTCCAATGCTTTGATTTCGTCCGGGCTCAGCTGCACGCGGGTCGCGGCGATGTTGTCGCGCAATTGATCCATCGATTTGGCGCCGATGATCACGCTGCTGACAAAGGGTTTGCTCAACAGCCATGCGAGTGCAATCTGCGCCACAGACACCTGGCGCTGCGCCGCCAGCGGCCGCATGGCGTCGACGCAGCGAAAGGCGCGTTCCTTATCGACGAGGGGAAAATCGAAGGTGGTGCGCCGCGCCCCGGCAGGTCCCTTGTCATCGGCGGCCTTGTACTTACCGCTCAACAAGCCGCCCGCCAGTGGGCTCCACACCATCAAGCCCAGCTTCTGATCCTGCAACAAGGGCACGATGTCTCGTTCGAGATCGCGGCCTGCAATGGTGTAGTAGGCCTGCACGCTGACGAATTTGGAGAAGCCCTTTTGCTCAGAGACGCTCAGGGATTTCATGATCTGCCAAGCAGCCAGGTTGCACAGGCCGATGTACCGCACCCTGCCGGATCGCACCACATCGTTCAGAGCGGACAGCGACTCCTCGAACGGAGTCAGCGGGTCGAAGCCATGGATTTGATACAGATCAATATGATCAAGCTGAAGCCGCTTCAGGCTGGCGTCGAGCTGATTGAATATGTGGTGCCTCGATTGGCCGCGTCCATTCGGCGATTCATCGATGGAACCCGTCGACTTGGTGGCGACGATGACCTGGTCGCGCGGCAGGCTCAGCGTTTTCAGCGCCTGGCCCAGCAACTCTTCCGACTTGCCCATCGAATACACGTTGGCGGTATCGATGAAATTGATGCCGGCATCGAAGGCGAACTTCACCTGCTCATTAACGGCATCCTGCTGCAAGTTGCCTATGTTTTCCCAGATTCCCGAGTAGCCGCCGTAGGTCATCGTTCCCAGGCATAACTCCGATACGTACAAGCCGGTTTGGCCGAGTAAGTGATAACGCAAGACGTTCTCCGATCATTGAGAGGCAATTGTTCAAAGGGGATGCCTTAGTTTACAATGAATCGGCACGCTCAATGGCCCGCGATCCACTCAATCGCACCCCCACCCACACAATTCTCAACGTTATAGCCGCTTGCAGCCGGGAATGATTGCTGCTCTGCGATGTCCGAATTCTCACATGAACCAATATTGGGAGCCTTCGTGAAGAGATTCGTTTGGATAACCGCCGCCTCGGCCTTTTTGGCCGTCGCGGGATGCGTCATAGGCGCGAAATATACGGTAGGCGGCACACTCACCGGCCTCACCGGCCAAGGCTTGGTGCTCGAGGACAACTCCGGCAATGACTTAGGCTTGGCCTCGAACGGCACTTTCGTCTTCACCGACGGCATCAAGAACGGCGACGCCTATTCAGTCACGGTCAAGACCCAGCCTTCCACGCCATCGCAGACCTGTACCGTGCAAAACGGCTCAGGCAGCATCGACAAGGCCACTGTCACCAACATCATCGTGTCGTGCACCCAGATGGGACACTTCGCCTACGTGGCCAATCAGCTCTCCAACAATCTATCAGCCTATGCGATAGATTCCACCACGGGCGCATTGTCGGCCATCAGCGGCTCGCCGTTCGCATCGAATGGCACCACGCCGGCGGCGTTGGCCGTGGATCCCAACGGTACCTTTCTCTACGTCGCCAACAATGGTTCGAACAATGTGTCGATCTACTCCATCGACAGCACCAGCGGTGTGCTGAGCGTCGCGGGAATAGTCGTCACTGCCGGCAGCGGCCCGATTGCCGTTACGCTTGACCCGACGGGAAGCTACCTCTATGTGGCGAACCTAGCGTCGAACAACGTGTCTGCGTACGCCATCAATAGCGCTAACGGCACGCTGACGCAACTCAGCGGCTCGCCCTTTGCCGTCGGCGTGGGACCCAGTTCGTTGAAAGTAAGCCCTAACGGCAATTATTTGTATGTCACCGACTTTGGCGACGGCAATGTCACGGTCTTGGCGATCGACGCCGCCACCGGCACTTTGAGCGCAATCGCCGGGTCGCCGTTTGGCGCGGGTGCCGGCGCCCGGTCGATAGCCATCGATCCCACGGGAGGCTACGCCTACGTGGCCAACGAAACCGCCGCCACGATTTCCCTGTACTCGATCAATGCCTCGACCGGCGCGCTCTCGGCACTCTCCGGCTCGCCACTGGCCAGCGGCAGCAGCCCCGAATCGCTCGCGGCCGATCCCGCCGGCCGCTATGTATATGCCGCGAACGTCACGGCGAAAAATCAAATCGCCGTCTATTCCATTACGCCGAGCAGCGGTGCGCTGACGCTGTCCGGGACGCCGATCGCCGCCGGCACCTTTCCCGTCAATATTGCGCTCGATCCATCCGGCCAATTTGGCTACGTCGCCAACGACACGTCGAACGACATCTCCGTGTACACCGTCGATCCCACCACCGGCGTGCTGACGGCGGTCAGCCATTCACCCTTCGCTGCCGGGAATGCGCCGCGCTCAATCGTCATCGATTGATACGCGCGCGACCCGAAGGACCGTCGCGCCGTTCTTGAGGTTATAGTATGTGCGTCGGCGCAACGCCGGTGCAGCCTTGAGGATTTCGCGAAATGAGCATTAGCAATGTCACCGCCGGTAAGCTCGTTCCGCACGAATTCAACGTAATTATCGAGATTCCTGCGCACAGCGAACCCATCAAATACGAGGTGGACAAGGAGTCCGGCGCCATGTTCGTCGATCGCTTCATGATGACCTCGATGCACTATCCCGCCAATTACGGCTACGTGCCGCGCACCGTCGCAGA
This sequence comes from Gammaproteobacteria bacterium, assembly GCA_043742845.1. Lineage (GTDB taxonomy): Bacteria > Pseudomonadota > Gammaproteobacteria > Steroidobacterales > Steroidobacteraceae > Bog-1198. The sequence goes on along the minus strand of JAYTXS010000262.1, from coordinate 1,167 downwards.
CGACAATGATCCGGTCGATGTGTTGGTGCACACGCCTTTTCCCTTGATGCCCGGGGTGGTCGTGCGCTGCCGGGCGGTGGGGGTGCTGCGCATGGACGATGAATCCGGCGGCGACGCCAAGCTGTTGGCGGTCCCCACGGACGACATCTGCCCGCTGTTCGAACATTGGAAATCGATTGCCGATGTACCGGAAATACGTCTGCGCCAAATCCAGCATTTCTTCGAGCACTACAAGGATCTCGAAGCGGGGAAGTGGGTCAAGATCATCGGCTGGGCGGGAGTCGAAGTTGCGCATGCGGAGATCTTGGATGGCATCAAACGCTATGAAGCAGAGAGTCAAGCTCGCGCATAGGCATCGACCATGCCAGCCACCTCCAATCGTGGACTAATCCTCGCGCTGATCGGGATGGCGCTGTTGCTGGCGGCTACACTAATCGCCTACCGCCCCCCGCCGCCCCAGGGGGCGGATGCTTCGCCCGCGGTGTTTTCCGCTTACCGCGCCAAGGAAATACTCGAAAATCTGGTGGGCGACGGCGTTCCTCACCCCATCGGCAGCGCCGCCAACGCGCGCCTACGGGCAGCCATCGTGCGCCGCCTGTCAGCCTTGGGCTATGCCACCGAATTGCAGTCCGGTTTCGTGTGCAACGATGACGGCACTTGCGGCAGCCCCACCAATATCATCGCCACGCTACGCGGCGCTGCGTTAGCCGATGGCGCCGTGCTGCTGGCGGCACACTACGATTCGGTGCCGGCAGGTCCGGGGGCAGCGGATGACGGCAGCGGCGTTGCCGGAGTACTCGAGATAGCACGCATTCTGGCAGCGCGGCCGGCAGCGCCTCATCCCGTTGTCTTGCTGATCACCGACGGCGAAGAAGCGGGATTGCTCGGCGCCCTGCTATTCGTTCGCGATCATCCGCTCGCCCAACGCGTGTCGGCCGCGGTCAACTGGGATGCGCGCGGCACCTCTGGACCCAGCCTGATGTTCGAAACAGGCAGCGCGAATACCTGGCTCATGGGGTTGTTTGGTTCGACGATCGCGCGGCCGGTGACCAACTCGCTGTACTACGCGGTGTACAAGCAGCTGGAAAATGATACGGATTTCACGGTGTTCAAGGGCGCGGGCTACCAGGGCTTTAATTTCGCCTTCATCGGCAATGTCGGGCGCTA
>JAYTXS010000261.1:0-2562 GCA_043742845.1 Gammaproteobacteria bacterium | reverse complement strand
ATCCCGCCGATGTCGCGCGGGTCAATGTCCGAATAGGCCGTGCAAATCACGATTTCAATGGCCGGGTCGAGCTCTCGAATCCGAGCCGCCGCCCACACCCCGTCAGGGCCCGGCGGCATGCGCATGTCGAGAAAGACCACGGCATAAGGATCCTCTGCGGCCAGCGCTTCACGCACCGCCGCGACCGCCGACTCTGCTCCCTCGCAGAACACCGGCGCGAACGTGCTATCGCTCGCGCAGAGAACTCTCGCCACCTGCGCCGGCGCATTCTTGCTGAACAGCCGCTCGCGCAGATTGTGAAACATGGCAGTCTCGCTGCTCATGTCGGTCTTAAGCAGAATTTGCCGATAGGCGTCGCGTACCTCGGCTTCATCGTCGGCGATGAGGACTCGAATCGGCATTCTCTTTTTGTCGGACACGGAAAACTACTCCTTGTGCTAAGTACTCGGCTCGCTCGCGCGCGCCGGCAAGGGCAACAGCAAGTGCATGGAAGCGCCCAATCCCGGGCCGTCGCTCACGGCCCACATTCTGCCGCCCAACGCAGCGATGGCGTTGGCGCACCAATGCAGGCCAATTCCGTAGTTGGTCTCGCGGGATTTGGTGGAGAATCCCTTATCGAACACCCGCTGCAGATTATCGGCCGAAATGCCCATACCGTCGTCCTTGCAGTGCAAATGCAACTGTTCGGCGTCGCCACCGGGAATTATTTCGGCGGCAAAGTGCAGCACGCCTCGGTCGCGTCCCGCCTCGCGCACCGAGTCGGCGGCGTTGATGATCAGATTCTGCAGGATCAGACGCAGCACCGTGCGTGCCACCTGCACCGCGCCGATCTTGCGTAATGACTCGTCCGAATCCACGATCAGCCGCTGGCGCGCCGCATCGGGAACGATTTCCAGTGTTTGGGCCACGAGTTCGGGCAGCCGCACCGATTCGACCACGTGTGTGTTGCGCGTGGAGCGCATCAGCTCGCTCAAGGCGGTTTGCACGATAGTCGCCTGGCGCTGCACCACAGCCACGTCGCCTTGAGCCTCTTTGATGCATGCCGCCGATTCCCGGCACGCCAGACGCAAGAATTCTTCCAGGTCGGCGCGCAGTGCAGTCCCGACCGGCTCCGTGGTCAGCGCCGCCAAGGCGTGTTCCACGTCGCCGACGGGCGCGTCGCGCAAGTGGTCGCCGAGCCTCGAGACACGCACGCCCAGAGGCGTCATGGCATTGCCGAGATTGTGCAGCACGCCTTTGGCCAGTTCCGCGAAGCCGGCTTGGAATGACTGATCGACCAACTGGCGGCGCGAATCGGCTACCCGATCCACCATCCGGTCGAATTCGCGCGCTAGCTGCGCAACCTCATCGTGGCCCTGCAAGTCCAGCCGCGCGGTCAAGTCCGTGCCGTCGCCAATCGCTACCGCATGCCGCGTCACGCGCGCCAGCGGCTTCAGAACGATTCGATTGAGGGCAACCACCAGTAGCAGCAGTACGATGACCGCCGCGCCAATCAGGTACAACGACGCATAAGTCACTGCGCCCTGCCCGCGCGCGGTAATCCTGCGTGGAACCTCGACGCGAAAACTCATCAGGGGCCTGCCGTAGAGATCGGCAAACGTCTTGTACACCTGCGTCGCCGTGGCGGTCTCGGCGATTTGCTCGTTGCCCGCGGCCAGCTTATCCCTTGACATGGCAAGGTTGGCTTGCGCCTGAGCGCCGATCAACTGCACCTGAGCCGGCGTGAGCAATCTGCCCATGAGCACCATGCCCAGCGGTTTGCCGCCGCCACTGCCGTCGAGTACCGGCGCGGCGGCAATCATCATGACTCCCCTATTGGTGCGCAACAGGCCCTTGGCAGGCTTGCCTTCACTTAAGTTGCTGCGCCATGGAAAATCCGCAGGCAATGCTTTGCGTGCGGTCAGATCGAGATCCAGCAGCTCGCCGCTGATCAAGTTGCGCGCATTGGATAGCACGTAATTGCCGTTTAAAGCGACAATCAGAATGGCGTTTACCTTGAGCTGCTTCAACGCCACGGCGGTAATGTTGGTGTTGACGAACGCCTCGTTCGGCGTCTGCACGAACTGATACACATCAGCCCAATTGCCCCAGTCCGCCGCAGACAATTCCAGGCTCTCCAAGGTCATATCGAGCGCATAGCCGATGCGCTTCATCGATGTCTCGGCGTCCTCCCGCTCGAGCTCGGCGAAGCTCGGCATCAACACCTGCTTTTGGACTGCTATCTCGAGCACGATTAGCACCGTAAACAACAGCGCCAGCAGTGAAATCATTTTGGTGCGGATATTCATTCGCACCTTCGTAGCAGAAATCTCGCCGCGCAGCCGTGCGGCTGTCTTATTTCGCGGCGAGGTGAGCAGCAATCGACGCAGGAATGAGACCCGCGTCACGCTTAGGCGAGGCGCGGAGAATCCGCTAACTCCTGTTGAAGCGCAGCGACAGGCAGCTCAAGCCGCCGTCCATCTTTCTAAATTCGGACACATCGAGACTCACCACCGGGTAGCCCCTCGACTCGAGCAGCGCACCCATTTGCGGATATCCGGCCGCCGCGAATACCACCTGGTT
>JAYTXS010000260.1:0-7500 GCA_043742845.1 Gammaproteobacteria bacterium | reverse complement strand
TGAACGATGAGTTCCTGGCCTTCCTTGATGAGGTCCTTGATGTTCATCCGGCCGCCGGCTGCGGCCTGGGAATTGAAATATTCCTTGGAGACTTCTTTTAAGGGTAGGAAGCCGTGGCGCAGGGCACCGTATTCGACGAACGCCGCTTCGAGGCTGGGCTCTACGCGGGTGATCCGTCCTTTATAAATATTGGACTTTTTCTGTTCCCGTGACGGGATCTCAATCGATAAGTCGTAAAGTTTCTGACCGTCGACTAGTGCGACTCGCAGTTCTTCTTCTTGAACTGCGTTGACGAGCATTCTTTTCATGTGCCCCAACTAAGGTGGTAGGGGCCGAGGAGGTGAGCTCGAGAATAGAGGCAGGGACCGCGACGATTGGAGGAATTACGAATAGGGATACGCCGAACGCGAGCCTCGAGAGCGGCATCGGTTCGACCCAATTCTTCAAAAAACCAATTCCCCAAAAAAACATACGGCAAGCCCCGCGGCCTTGTTCTCGGTTAACCGCTTATTAGACGCCGAAGCTCAAATTGGGCTCTCTTGCGTCAATCTCATCGGCCGAGCGATGGTCTGGAATTCCAGAACCAACTAATATGCGACCCCCCAACGGATGGGGAGCCACCGAAACCGGTGTCTACATGCATAACCTAGGAAAAAAAAGGGGCGTCGCCCAGAAATGGTTCAGCGCCTGACACGGTTTTAGGACATTATCACGACAACCCCACTGGGTCAATGTAATCAATACCTTAGAAGATCGCTCAGCAAAGATCGCAACCCTATGAACATTAAATTGGCGGAGCCGGAGCGGCCATATTCCCCCAAAAGTCCCGTGATCATGCGTCAGATAACTGCCGACGAGGCGGGTCAACGAATCGACAATTTCCTGATGCGGCATTTCAAGACCGTGCCGCGCAGCCGCGTGTACCGCCTGCTACGCAAGGGCGAGGTGCGCATCAACCGCAAACGCGTCGATGCCGAATACCGCATCCAGGAAGGCGACGAGGTGCGTCTGCCGCCCGTTCGAATCGAGGCCGTCGATGAGTCCGGGAACGCCGCACCTGGGCGCCCGTCGAGCAGCCTGATGGACCTGCTGGAGAGAGCAGTGATATTTCAGGATAAGCATCTGCTGGTGATAGACAAGCCGGCAGGTGTCGCCGTGCATGGCGGCAGCGGCATGAGTTTTGGAGTTATCGAGGCGTTGCGCGCGTCACGGCCGCGCGAGACCTTGGAACTGGTACACCGTCTCGACCGCGACACCAGCGGCGTGTTGCTGGTGGCGCGCGACCGCAGCACTCTGACCGCGCTGCATGCCCTGATACGCAACGGCGGCATGCACAAGACCTACCTAGGTCTGGTCGCCGGCAGTTGGCAATTGGGGACCAAGCGGATCGATGCGCCTTTGGCGACCGATAATCGTCAGCACGGCGAGCGGCATGTACGCGTGGCCGCCGCCGGCAAGGATTCGACCAGCATTTTCAAGCCTGTGACGTTCTTCGGCTCACTGGCGACGCTGATGGAAATAGATATCCCGACGGGGCGCACTCATCAGATCCGCGTTCACGCGTCATTCGCCGGGCATCCGTTGCTGGGCGACGATAAATACGGCGATCACGAGCGCAATGCCGAACTCAAACACCACGGCTTGAAGCGTACTTTCCTGCATGCGCAATCCGTCGCCTTTGAGTGGCCCGGCTCCGGCGTGCCGTTCCACACCAGCGCGCCGCTGCCGTCGGAGTTGGCCGGGGTGCTCGATGCGATTACGCCGATGAAACGTAAGGAGAAGCGTGCCGCGCCCAAAGGATCGGCACCGAAGCGGGCAGCCTCAAAACGGGCAGCTTCAACGCGTTCGGTACGGCGTTAGCAAGTCGGGCTAAGGCAAATCGAACCCGACGCCGCGCAGCACTCTGCTTAGTTGGATCAACGGCAATCCGATGAGTGCGCTCGGATCTGTGCTGTTGATCGATTCGCAGAGCGTGATCCCAAGGCCCTCGCTCTTGAAGCCGCCGGCACAATCAAAGGGCTTCTCGAGGCCGACATAGCGTGCAATGGTGGCGTCATCCAGGGTGCGAAAGGTCACCTGGGTGTTATCGACAAATTCGTGCGCCATTGGATCGTTGTGCCGCAGCACGGCCACCGCAGTCATAAACGATAGTATTTGACCGGAGGCGCCGCGCAATTGCTCGATGCAAAGGGCCTCCGTACCCGGCTTGCCGAGGGTCAGCTCTCCCATGGCGCGGTCGATGCGCACCGCGACTTGATCAGATCCCACCACCCAGGCATCGGGGTGATTCACCGCCACGGCAAGGGCTTTGGCCTTGGCGAGCCTCACCGCCAACTGCAGCGGCCGCTCGCCGCTGAGGCGTGTCTCGTCGACTCCCGGCGCAACGCTGGAAAACGGCACGCGGAGCCGCTCAAGCAGTTGCCGGCGATAGGGCGAGGTCGAGGCCAAAATAAGTGAAGGCGGAGACTTCAAAAACAACGACTTGCACCCGATTCATTTTGACAGGGCTGGGAACCGGCCCTATCATACGCGGCCCATGGCACCGGGCTTGCCTGACAGAGTCGATTGCGCACAGCTGGCCGAGAACGCGGTGGTGCTGGAACGCGTCTACGCGCTTCAGTCGATGCCTCGCTTACAGGACTTATTGGCGGATTCGCAAGGCACAGTGCGCGCGAGGTTCGCGTTTGCCAGAGTCGATTTGGAGCACGCGGGCGTCACGGTGACGGTCGAGGCGACACCGCAGCTGGTGTGTCAGCGCTGCCTGCGGGGTTTCGAATTTGCGGCCGTAGGCAGCAGCGAGATTGAGTTCTCGAGCGACGCGGGATTGAACGCGGCGGATTCGCAGCGCGAAGTGTATGCGATGCAAGACGGCTCGATCAGCTTGTGTGAACTGGCGGAAGAGGAATTGTTGCTGACCTTGCCGATCGTCGCCGTGTGCAGTGCCGAGCAGAAGTGCGGCCATGCACCGATTGACGCAGCCGGCGGCGGGGCGGCTAAGTTACCCGAAACGACGCGGCCGTTTGCCGCGTTGCAGGATTTATTGAAGAAAACTTGATAGGACAAAGCACTCATGGCAGTTCAAAAAAGTAGGAAAACCCCGTCCAAGCGCGGCATGCATCGCTCCCATTCGGCGCTGCCGCTACCGGCGGTGTCAATCGACGCCAAGAGCGGCGAGACTCATTCGCGGCATCGTATTTCCCGCGAGGGATTTTATCGTGGCCGCAAGGTGCTGCAGACCAAAGCGGACGCCGCGGCGGCCGAAGAATAGCCGCAGCTTGCCGGCGGCGATTCGCGCGCCGCTCGGGCTTTTTTGACGCACAGTGTCTGCGCTGATCCATATTGCCATCGACGCCATGAGCGGCGACCACGGGCCCTCGGTCTGCGTGCCCGCGGCGGTGGCTGCGGCACAGGAGTTCAGCGATGTGCGCTTTACTCTGACGGGGCGGCAAGCTGACTTGGAACGGGAGTTAGGCGGCAGTGTTCCCGCCAATGTGACCTGCCTGTTCGCATCCGAAGTGGTCGAAATGACCGATCACCCTCGCGAAGCGTTGCGGCGCAAAAAAGATTCCTCGATGCGCCGCGCTATCGACCTCGTGAAATCCAATGACGCGCATGCCTGCGTGAGCGCCGGCAATACCGGTGCGTTGATGGCCACCGCGCACTTCGTGCTGAAGATGCTGCCCGGAGTGGAGCGGCCTGCGATCATTTCGCTCATTCCCTCGCGCGGCGGACACACTTATATGCTGGATCTGGGGGCGAACGCCTCGTGCACACCGGCGCAGCTGTGCCAGTTTGCCGTGATGGGTTCGGTGCTGGCGGCCGATCTGGAAGGAGCCCACGCCCGGCCCCGAGTGGGCCTGCTCAACATCGGTACGGAAGACATCAAGGGCAACGATGTGGTGCAGGCGGCCCATAATTTATTGGCGGCGTTGGACATCAATTACGTCGGCTTCGTGGAAGGCGACGATATTTTCTCCGATAAAGTCGACGTTGTCGTCACCGACGGATTTACCGGAAACGTTGCGCTGAAAACCATGGAAGGGGCGGCGCGTTTGATCACCGACGTGTTGCGCGAGGAGTTCAGCCGCTCGCCGCTGCGCAAGCTCGGTTACCTCGGTGCGCGTCCCGCTCTGAAGGGGTTTCGCACCCGCATAGATCCGCGCCGCTACAATGGCGCGAGCATGATCGGCTTGAGCGGGATCGTCATCAAGAGTCACGGCGGCGCGGATTTGTTCGGGTTTCAGCGCGCGATCGAAGTCGCAGTGCTGGAAGCGCGAAATGGCGTGCCGGCGCGCATCGCGCAACGGCTGCAGGCGCCGCAGCAAGGCTGAAGGAAGTCAATGTACTCACAAATCGCCGGTACCGGCAGTTATTTGCCGAAGAAGATTCTGACCAACGCGGATCTTGAAAAACTGGTCGACACCAGCGACGAATGGATTCGCAGCCGCACGGGAATTTCGCAACGCCACATGGCCGCGGAGGGCGAGACGACCACCGACCTGGCTGAACATGCGTCGCGGCGCGCCATGGATGATGCGGGGGTTACCGCCGCCGATATCGACCTGATCTGCGTCGGCACGACGACGCCGGACCTGGTGTTTCCAAACGTCGGCACCTTGCTGCAGGATCGACTGGGCATACACGGCTGTCCGGCGTTCAGTCTGGAGGCCGCCTGCACGGGTTTCGTGTACGCCTTGAGCGTGGCGGACAAATTCATGCGGCTGGGCGAATCGAAATGCGCTCTGGTGGTCGGCGCGGAGACTTTGACGCGAATCGTCGATTGGAACGATCGCGGCACCTGCGTGCTGTTCGCCGACGGTGCGGGCGCCGTGATTCTGAAGCCTTCGGCGGAGCCCGGGATCATCAGCACTCGATTGCACTCGGACGGCAAGTACAAGGACTTATTGCTGTACCCGGATGGGGTCTCCAAGGGCTTCAAATTGATTCGCGAGGGCAAGGCCGGGGTCCAAATGAAGGGCAACGAGGTGTATAAAGTTGCCGTCAACACGCTCGGCCACTTGGTCACCGAAACCCTCAGCGCGAATGGCGTGAGCAAGCAGCAGCTCGACTGGCTGATTCCTCATCAAGCGAATATCCGCATCATCGAGGCAATCGCCAAGCGGCTGGATCTGCCTATGGAGAAGGTCATTGTGACCATCAACACACAGGGCAACACGTCTGCAGCGTCGGTGCCGCTGGCCCTCGATACGGGTATTCGAGACGGCCGCGTGAAACGCGGCCAGCTGCTACTGCTGGAGGCATTCGGCGGCGGCTTCACCTGGGGCTCGGCTCTTATCCGCTACTGAGACGCGGGCAAAAAAAACGCCGCGGGATTAGCCGCGGCGTTCAATCTCAAAAGTGTCTCGAACTTACTTCGAAACCGACTTCTTGAACATGCGATCGATCTTCTCATTGATCGCTTCGATCGCGGTCGAATTCGCCTGTGAGGTCGACAAGGCCTGATTCGCGGTGCTCTGCGCGCCGGAAGCAGCCGACTGGGCGCTCGCAGCAGCGCTGTTGGCGGCAGCGGCATCGCTCGAGGCCTTCGAGACATCGCCCTGCAGTTTGCCGACTTGCGACTTCAGATCATCGATCTGCGCTTGCATGGGCTTCAAATCGGTGCAACCTGCGAATGCAACTACGCAGGCGACGGCGAGAGAGGCCTTAAGTGTGGTGGTCAAATTCATAAAAAATTCCCCTAGGGTTAATTTGTTCGTATCGGAAAGTCCGAAGTATTGCCGCATACCCGCCCAGTCTTCTTGTCGGGCCCGTCTGCGTCGCAACACAGTCACACATAAAGCCAAATTCGAGCGTCGAATGCAACTGAAATGCGTTGTTTGTCGGCTGTTAGCGACGTTTTTTCACGATTCTCTTCTTCGGAAATTAAATCATCATTAAAAATACAGCGTCAACGTGTAGATATTACAGGGAATCACAAGGAATTTCACTAACCTTGCAACAACTCTGCGACGGCACGATGTCCCTGATTGATGGCCGAATCGGTGTATGCCCCGCCGCCGGCATCGGAGTTGGCGATGCTGATGCGGCCGAATGCGGCACGCCCGATGACATGCGGCCGCTCACGTTCAGGGACGTCCGGATCGAATAAAGGATTGTATTCGGGCGCATAACCATGCGGCCATCGATTGACCGTGATGGCCGTGATGTCGCGAGCAGGATCAAACCCGCCGCCTTTGAGGGTGCGAGCCAGTTGCTCACGGATGTTGCGCTCGAAGGTCTCGAACGAAGTACCGAGCAGTTCGGTTCGTCCGGCGCGATTCTGCTCATGTTCGGGCAATCCCGGCATGCAGGGGGTGCGCACCATGTGCAGCAGGATCGGATCCTGCACGGATTTCGGACTCTGGTAGGCGCCGATGGTGACATGCGGATTCAAGTGAAAATAAGTGTGATAGCCGCCCGGTGCGTAGATCCGGTGCACCTTCAAGGCGTCGAACGCCAGCCGATTGCGCAGCGCGACGCTGGTGTACACCAGCGGGGTCTTGACCAGCTTGTGCAGTGCATCTTGCTGCGCCGGCGGCAGCTCAGGGCACAAATAGGGAATCATCATGTTGTAGCAGGCAAGTACGACGCCGCCGGCCCGTGCGCTGAATGCTTGGCCGCCGCGTAGGTAGGTCACTTCTACTTGGCCGGCGGATTTCGGATCGCCCAGATGGCGTGCGCGGATGGCAATGCTGTTGAGCCGTAGGCGAACCGCCGCCGCACTGCGATCGAGCTGGGCGTAGTTGACGCGTGCGGTTACGACGTCTTCGGCGCTGTTGCCCGGCACAGCACCCGGTATGAGATTTCTCACCAGCAGTCGGGCGATGGTGGCGTTGCCGTCGGGAAAATGCAGCCGCAGCGAGCCGCCGGTATCGGCGTATCCCGCCGGCGTGAAACCCATGCGACGGATCGATCCCGGCGCCAAGTGCATGCCCTGAAATCCGGGAAGCCCGATGCCCCAGCAGTCGAGTGCGGACACCGCGTCGGTGCCCACCCCCCATTCGCCCATGGTGCGTGCCCTATAGAAGGTGAGCACCGCAGGCTCGACATGCACGAGATCGCGCAGAAACGCTTCGTAGCTGATGCGTGACAGGCGGTCTTTCTTCTCGTCGGATGATAGTCCCGCCAGATAATCGATCTTGGCTTCTTGAATTTGGACGATTTGCGCGCGCGCCGATGCGGATAGCGGCGCATCGGCCAGAAATTGTTCGAACGCAAGCTTCCCGAAACCCACGCTGAGTTTATCGGCGCCAAACGTCTCTTGATCGAAGAACACCCCGCTTTGCAAGCCGAGGTGTTCGTAGAACTCGAGGTTCTGAGTCTTCTTGGCGAGCTTTGCTACGTCGATGCCGAGTGTTGTCATGAGGCCGGCAGCGATAGGACCGTAGGGACGCGGGCTATCGATTTCCAAGGTGCCGCCGTTCAATAAATTCAGATGGCCGTCCAAGTTGAACTCATTGCGCTTGGCGTGGCCGCCGAAATCATCGTGATTGTCGAGTA
>JAYTXS010000259.1:0-3001 GCA_043742845.1 Gammaproteobacteria bacterium | reverse complement strand
TCTCTATGTGGGCGTGATGTCGCTGCGCTCGGCATTCGAAGATCCCGCCCGCGGCGACCGCGCGGCAGCGTTGCTGGCCATCGTCGGCGTGGTCAACGTACCCATCATTCATTATTCGGTTATATGGTGGAACTCGCTGCATCAGGGTGCGACGGTGGCCAAGTTCGGCAAGCCCGCCATGGCCTTGAGCATGCTATGGCCTCTGTTGTCGATGCTGCTCGGGTTCACGTTGTTTTACGGTGCCGTGCTCTGCACCCGCCTGCAAGGCGAGGTGCTCAATCGCGAGCGGCAAGCGAAATGGGTGCGCGAGGCAGTCACATCATGAGCGATGCGTTTTGGTCCATGGGGGGTTACGCGCACTTCGTGTGGCCGTGTTTCGCGTTCGCGGCCGTGGTTCTCGCCTGGAATTTCTGGTCAGCCCGCCGCTTCTTGGCTGCGGCGCAGCTGCGGGCGCGGCGGGCACTGGCAGCGGCCACGGCAACGGCAGAAGGAGGAGGTTCGTGACGCCACGTCGCAAGCGCTTGTACGTCGTTCTCGGCATTTTGGGCGGCGTCGCGGCCTCGGTGTCGCTCGCCATGATGGCGCAGCGGGACAACCTTGCCTACTACCTCGACCCGTCCGAGGTGGTCGCAGGCAAAGCGCCGCCCGCGAAGCGCTTTCGCATCGGCGGGATGGTGGTCAAAGGCAGCGTGGCGCGCAAGCCCGGCGATCTGCAAGTGCGGTTCGTGCTGACCGACTTCGCACACGAGGTTCCCGTGGAATATACCGGTGTGCTGCCCGATCTGTTTCGCGAGGGCCAGGGTATCATTGCGCACGGCACGATGAACTCGAACGGCGCCTTCGTCGCCGATGAGGTTCTCGCCAAGCACGATGAGAAGTACATGCCGCCCGAAGTGGCCGCTTCATTGAAGACCAAGGCCGGCGCGAGCCCGGCGGGCAAGGGGCCGATCACGTAGGTGGGGTATTGAAATGGCACCGGAATTAGGAATGTTCTCTCTCATCCTGGCCTTCGTACTGAGCTTGTCGCAGGCCTTCTTCGGCCTTACCGGCGCATGGCGCGGCAAGACGCTGTGGATGGCGGTGGCGCGGCCGGCCGTGACGGGACAATTCGTATTCGTCGTGCTGGCGTTTGCCTGCCTGGTGTACAGCTTCGTCAACAATGATTTCTCGGTGCTGTACGTGGCGCGCAATTCGAATTCGCAGCTGCCGCTGTTCTACAAGGTGGCCGCCCTGTGGGGCGCACACGAAGGTTCGCTGTTGTTGTGGATTTTGATTCTGTCGATCTGGAGCGTGGCGGTGGCCGCCTTCAGCCGCCAGCTGCCGGTGGGTTTCTCGAGCCGCGTGCTGGGCGTGATGGGCCTGATCAGCGGCGGTTTCATGCTGTTTACGCTGTGGACCTCGAATCCATTTCAGCGCCTCGTTCCGGCGGCGCTTGACGGCGCGGATTTGAATCCCGTGCTTCAGGATTTCGCACTCGCGATCCATCCGCCCATGCTCTATACCGGTTATGTGGGCTTTTCGGTGGCCTTCGCATTTGCCATTGCCGCGATGCTCGAAGGCAAGCTCGATCAGTCCTGGGCGAAGTGGACTCGGCCTTGGACCATTTTTGCATGGTTGTTTCAGACCATTGGCATCGCACTCGGCAGCTGGTGGGCCTATTACGAGCTGGGCTGGGGCGGCTGGTGGTTCTGGGATCCGGTGGAGAACGCCTCCTTCATGCCTTGGCTGGTGGGCACGGCGTTGATTCACTCGCTCAGCGTCACGGAGAAGCGCGGCATCTTCAAGAGCTGGACGCTGTTGCTGGCGATTTTCGCTTTCTCCTTGAGCTTGGTAGGAACCTTCTTGGTGCGCTCCGGCGTGCTGGTCTCAGTCCATTCCTTTGCCACCGACCCGACCCGCGGGCTGTACATCCTTGCATTCCTGGTATTGACCATCGGCGGTTCACTGACTTTGTACGCGTGGCGGGCGCCGAAACTGTATGTGGCGGGAGGCTTCGAGCTGTTCTCGCGAGAATTTTTTCTGCTGGTGAACAACGTCATCCTGGTCTGCGTCGCTGCGTTGGTGCTGTGGGGCACGCTGTCGCCCTTGGTCTATGAAATGCTGGGGATCGGCAAGATCTCGGTTGGCCCGCCGGTGTTCGCGCTGATGTTCTTGGTGCCGGTGCTGCCGCTGATGGTGTTCCTCGCCATCGGCATGCATTCGGCCTGGAGGCGCGGCAAGCTTAACGTCACCGCAGAACCCTTGTGGTGGTGGCTGGCGGTGGCCGCGGCGCTGGCAGTGGCCATTCAGGGTCTGGTATTCAAAGAATTCCACCCGGTAGGCTTGCTCGGTTTCACTTTTGGCTTTTGGATTATTTTCTCATCGCTACTGCAGCCGCTGAGCCGCTGGCGTCAGAAGCAGACGTTGACCGCGGGCTTGCTCGGCATGTGCATCGCTCACTGCGGCGTCGGCATGTTCGCGATCGGCGCCAGCGGAGTCGAAAGCTACAAGATCGAAAAGGACGTGGCGCTGAAGCCCGGCGGCAGCTTCACCATCGCGGGATATGATTTCAGGTACTTGAATGCCGTGAACGTGCGCGGGCCGAATTACGATGCCGTCGAAGCCTTGGTGTCGGTCACCCGCGGCGGAAAATCCGTGGCGATCCTAAGGCCGCAGAAACGCCACTACTGGGTGCAGCAGACCGACAACAGCCAGGCCGCGATTTCGGTCAACTGGGCGCGCGACTTATTCGTCGCCATGGGCAACCCTCTGGGCGACAGCGCCTGGAGCATGCGTATCCAGTACAAGCCGCTGGTTCGCTACATCTGGCTCGGCGCCCTGGTGATGGCCATCGGCGGCTTCGTCGCCGCGACTGATCGGCGCTACCGGGTCAAGGTGCCGGTCAGCGCGCCGGCAACGGCGGCAACACCGCCGCCGAATCCGCAACCCCAGGCGGGCATCGCCTGATGTGGAAATTTTTGTTGCCGTTTGCGGCCTTCGTCGCGCTCGTCGTGCTATTCGC
>JAYTXS010000258.1:0-21476 GCA_043742845.1 Gammaproteobacteria bacterium | reverse complement strand
GCGGACGGCATGGTGGCGCGTACCATCACCCGCGTGCCGCTGCTGTTCTGGCGCGACGCCGGCGGCCAGGTGGTGGCGCTCGACGACCGCTGCTGTCATCGCGCGGCGCCCTTATCGAAGGGACGGCGCGAAGGCGACAATATTCGCTGTATGTATCACGGGCTGTTGTTCGACAAGACCGGCAAGTGCGTGGAGATTCCGTCCCAGGATTTCATTCCCCCTGCCGCCAAAGTGCGAGCCTATCCGGTGATCGAACGATTCAAATGGGTATGGATCTGGATGGGGGACCCGGAAAAAGCCGATCCTTCGCTCATTCCCGACACGCACTATCTGGACGACGCCGGCTGGCGCGGTACACCGGGCTATATGCACTACGATGCAAACTACCTGCTGATCACCGATAACTTGCTGGATTTTTCTCATTTGTCGTATGTGCACGAGACCACTCTCGGCGGCAGCTCGAAGTACGCGGGCATCCGCCCCAAAGTGACGCGCAATGGGCAACGCATACGAGTCGAACGCTGGCTGATCGACGATGAACCCGCGCCGTTCTTGCGCAAGCTGAAAACCTGGCCCGGCAATGTGGATCGTTGGAACATCTACGACGTGGTGCTCCCGGGCGTTTTGTTGATGGATTCCGGCAGCGCGCCTACCGGCACCGGCGCGCCCTCCGGGGCACGCGTGGATGCCGCGCAGTTTTTCGGCTGCCAAGCCGTCACACCGGAGACGGAAAATACCTCGCATTATTTTTTCCAGCAATCGCACGCTTTTGCGCTCGATGATCCTTCGGTCACAGAGAATTTAAGGCAGAGTGTGCTGGCCGGATTTGAAGAGGATAGAGATATCATCGTCGCTCAGCAGCAGATCCTCGATCTCGCGCCGGACGCGCCCATGCTCGCCATGCGCATGGACACCGCGCTCGCGAGCTTTCGCACCATGGTGGAGAAGGCCATTGCCGATGAGCGAGGGCCGATAGATGAACGTAGCCGCAGCAATTAAGAGGGTTGACATGACGAAGCGAAACGGAACCCAGGACTTGGTGCGGGCCGGGTTGCTCATTGGACTCATCGGCGCACTGGCCAATTCGGCCAACGCGGTTCGTGCGGAATCCACGCAACGCGTGTCGCCTGCGGCGTCGCCGGCGGCCGAGTCGGCCCCCGCATCCGATTGGCACATCACGGTGCGCGAGTTGGCCGCCAAGCACTTCAAGAATCCGGCATGGGGCTATTCGCACTGCCTGCGTGACTATGCTCTGGCTCGCGAATTGGCCGCCGCCGACCACGTGACGCTCGATGACGATGTGTTATTTGCCGCCGCCTATCTGCACGACATCGCGGCATTTCCGCCCTGGGAAAAGCAAAAGCTCGATCATTCGGACGTCGCCGCAGACCTCATCGACACCATCCTCAAAGGCAGCGGTTTTCCTATGGCCAAAATCGAGGCGGTACGCGGCGCCATCCGCACGCATATGTACTACCGCGATCCCATTGGCCCCGAAGCACTGTACCTGCACGACGCCGACGCTCTCGATTGGCTCGGCGCCATCGGTGTGGCGCGAATTTTCGGGTTGGTCGACCCGCGGGGTGGCGATCCCGATGGTCCGAAGGCCGTGAAAATGCTCGAGGACAACCTCAAGAACACACCGTCCTGCGTGCTCTCCCCTGCCGGCAAGGCGCTGGTGCCGGCGCGCAAAGCCGAACTGGAGCAATTCCTCAAGGAGCTGAGGCACGAGACGGAGAATCTGAAGACGCTGTAGTCCAGTACCGTCAAGCCTGGAATATTGTCGTGGCTCCCGAATTTCGCGGCCTGGCGCTACGGCGTGCCGCGATGGATGGGATCGATCCAGTACACCTCTTCCACGCGTTCCGCGGCATCGATATTGAGGTTGACGACCACAGACTCGTTGTCGCTTCGAACTAACACGCATTCTAGGGGGGTATCGCTCGATCGATTGATCTCTTGATGCGGCACGTACGGCGGCACGAAGATGAAATCGCCGGCGTCGGCCTCGGCGACGAATTCCAATCGGTCGCCCCAGCGCATGCGGGCCACTCCGCGCACCACGTAAATGACACTTTCCAGCGGGCCGTGGTGATGTGCACCGGTCTTTGCATTCGGATGGATGACCACTGTACCGGCCCAGATCTTCTGCGCGCCGCGCGCGGAATTAATGGCCGCCGCGCGCAACATGCCCGGTGTCTGCGCGGTATTGCTGTCCAGCCGATCGCTCTTGATGACCTTGACGCCTTCAGCGCGCCAGTCAATTTTTCGAGATTCCTCCAGTGTCTTCTCCAGCGGCTCGTCGCTTCTCAACCTGCGAGTGCCTTGATCAGCACATCCCAATAGGTCAATCCTTTGTAGAACTCTTTGACTCGAATTCGCTCATTCAGGCCATGCGCGAACTCTTCGCTGTCCATGATGAAGACGCTGCCTGCGCCGTAGGTAGGGATTCCGGCGTTTCGATATACCGCACCGTCTGTGGCGTAGGCGGCTTGCGTCGGCACCACGGGTGTACCGGGATCCGAAGCCGCGACTGCTTTCTCTACGGCTTTCATCACGTCTGCACGCATGGGGGAGGCATCCGACACCAACGCATCGTACCCCTGCTTCACTTCGACCTTCGGACCCACCAGCCCTTGCAGGGTCTTCTGGACGTCCGCCGCACTGGTGCCTGGGAAAATCCGGCAATTGATGGTGGCGGTGGCCGATTGCGGGAGCGCGTTTTCCGCGTGGCCGCCGCTGAGCATGGTCGCCACACAGGTGGTGCGGATACGGCCGATGTATGCCGGAGTCTTGGAGATCTCTGCCGCCGCCGCGGCATTGCCAGGGTCAGCGGCAAACTGCGCCATGGCCTCACCGATCGGCCCCTGGGTTACATGGCTCGCCGCCTTGAAATCGCCGATGGTCCATTCGTTCCACTTCACGGGGAATTGGTAACCTTGCACGGCCTTGAGCGCATCCGCCAGTTCATAGATCGCGTTGTCAGTACGCGGTTGGGAACTGTGTCCGCCCGGATTGCGCGTTGTGACCAAGTACTTGGCGGAACTCTTCTCCGCGCCTTGGACATAGAAAATCAGCGCCTTGGCCGTGTCTTCACTCAAGACGCCGCCGCCGCCATCGCCGTTCAGAGCAAACTCAGCGTCCATCAGGTCCCGATGTTTGCTCACTATGTCTCGTGCAGTCGCCTGCTCCGTCTCCTCATCGCCGCTAAAGCCTATGATGAGGTCGCGCGTCGGCACGAAGCCCTCCGCCTTAAGGCGCAGAAACGTAGCGGTCAACAGCGCCACTTCCTGTTTGACGTCCGAGGTGCCGCGGCCGTAGAACAATCCCTTTTCTTCAATGAGACGGTAAGGATCCCGCTGCCAATCGCTGCGTTTCGCCGTGACTACGTCCATATGGGCAATGAGCGCGATGGGTTTTCCGCCGCCGCCGTTGCCGCGGTAGCGCACGACCAGCGATGCGGTCTCACCCAGCGGCAGAATGTGAATGTCCGCGTCGGGGAAGCCACCCGCTTTGAAGCGTTCCGCCAGGTACTTGGCCACCAGCGGCACCTTGCCCTTGCCGATGGAGCTTTCGATGGCGATGATATTGGCGAAAATCTCGCGCGCCTGGGCCTGCACAGCATCCGAGGGCGCAGCGACGGCCATTGCCGTAGCAGTCGCTGCCGCGCCCGCGCTCGCCGCGCTGAGGCTCGTGCCGAGCGCTACCGCGGACAGCAATACCTTCAAACTGCGTATATTCATGGTATTCATCTCTCCCCCAATTCGATTTTTAAGCAATAGCTGCGAGAATAACCGAACCACATGAAATCTAATGTGCAAATTCCCGCCTGGACTATCGCTGCGCCTGCTTTTGCGGCGGCAGTACTCTTTGCGGCCGGCCTCGGGCTGGGGGAATTCATGGTGATACTCATTGCTGTCGGTCTCGCCGGCAGTGTGTTCGCGGCAGTTCATCATGCGGAAGTGGTCGCTCACCGGGTGGGTGAGCCCTTCGGCACGCTGGTCCTAGCGCTCGCCGTGACTTTGATCGAGGTGGCGCTCATCGTGTCATTGATGACGGCGGGCGGAGAAGAGGCCGCCGGCCTGGCCCGCGACACGGTGTTCGCGGCGGTAATGATCATATTGAACGGCATCATCGGCCTATGCCTGCTCTTGGGGGGGGCCAAGCATCGTGAGCAGAGCTTCGGCCTCGACGGGGTCAGCGCGTCGTTGGTCGCCCTGGGTACCATCGTCATCATGACTCTGGTCTTTCCGAATTTCACCGTAACCACTCCGGGCCCCTACTATTCTCCCGGTCAACTCACGCTCATCGCCATCGTGACACTAGTGATCTACGGCACCTTCGTATTCACCCAAACCGTTGGCCATCGAGAGTTTTTCCTGGAGGATGGCGACGACTCCTCGCCGCATGCGGCCGCCCCCAGCAACGCCGTCACTGCGGCCAGTTCGGCTCTGCTTCTCCTTTGTCTGGCCGCCGTGGTGCTGTTGGCGAAGAAATTGGCGCCTAGCCTTGAGGCGGCAGTGGCACGACTGGGCGCACCGAATGCGCTGGTCGGGGTGATCATTGCGGCTATCGTCTTGTTGCCGGAAGGATTGGCGGCGCTGCGCGCGGCGCGCGCGAACCGGCTGCAGACCAGCCTTAACCTGGCATTGGGATCGGCGCTTGCCAGCATTGGGCTCACCATCCCGGTGGTCAGCTTTCTGTCGCTGTACATGCATACGCACCTACAACTGGGAATCGACTCCAAATCCACATTGCTGCTGATGCTGTCGCTATTCGTTGCGGCGTTGGTGCTCCGTACCGGGCGCACCATTATTCTTCATGGCGTGGTGCTGCTCACTGTCTTCGTGGTGTATTTATTCACTACTGTTATACCTTGAGCGATACATCACAATAACTTCGTATATTATTGAATAACCAGCAATAAAAATATAAGAAATGTAAGCATAGCCGCATGACTTCGTTCATTCGCTCGGCACGAACAGCCAAAGCAGCAAGTACACCAATAGGCCGGCGCCGGCGCAGATAAACAACACCGTAAAAAGAAGCCGCCACACCCACGCTTCCATTCCGGTCGACCCGGCAAGACCGCCGCACACACCGCCGAACCAGCGGTCGCTGCGGCTGCGTCGGAGAGCATTCACCGCTGTGACCGCCGGCTGATTTGATTGACCCCGCTCCGCATCCAACAGTCGCGACTTCGCGCGTGCGAATTCGTCCTCTGTCAGGACGCCACTTGCGCGCAACTCCGACAGTTTGCTTAGGTCATCACTGAGCGACATGGCGATCTCCCAAAAAACATGGCCGTATCACGGAAGAACACGGTTTGCGGCGAAAAGTTGCAGAAGAAAGGACCGTAGTCTCGTGAGCGACGAGTTTCCTTCAACTGCGTGCCGCGACCTCGTCGATGTGCTTGAGCAGATCCGCGGGATCTTCGTAGACACGAAACGCTCCGGCGCGAGCCAACTCCTCTTCACCATAGCCCCCGGATAACAGCCCGACGCCCAGGCCACGCGCACGCTGCGCGGCAATCATGTCCCAGATGCTGTCGCCAAGCACCAACGAGTCACGTATATCGACCCCGAGGCGCTCGGCGGCGGTGAGGAATAAATCAGGATCTGGCTTGGCGTATTTCACTTGATCGCGCGTCACGACCGGCACCTTCGCGGGGTCAACGCCGAGGGCCGCGAGATTGTGACCCGCGGTTTCCATGCGCCCGCTGGTGGCAATCGCCCAAGGCATTCCTTGATCCGTCAAGTAGTCGAGCAACTCGCGCGCACCCGGCAGCGGCTGCACGCTGGCGGACAGCGCACGATAGGCTTCGGCATGACGGGCACGCAGACGTTCCAGCCGCTCAGGCGTATTGTCGAACCCGGTTTCACGCAACAATATATTGGTGAACAAACCGCCGCTCATGCCGATTTTGCGGTGAATGCGCCACACTGACAGCGCAATGCCCTCCTGATCCAGTGAGGACTTCCACGCAAGTACATGCTGGTAAACGCTGTCGATGAGCGTTCCGTCGAGATCGAATAGAAAGGCGGTCTTTTTGCGCGTCATGCGCGTGAGGCTTGCGGCCGCAGCATCGGCGCCGCGAGATAGCAACCGAACTCTTTCACGAAATCCACCGAGACGCGGGCATGCACTCTGCCTTGGCGGTCAAGAAACTCGGCCTCATCGTCGAGCGGCACCACTGCCCCATGCCAGACGGGACGCCACCCTTTCGCGGGCCAGCGCACGATCTCGATGGGAAAGGTCTTCGGATCCTCGACCAAACAGCCATAGCCCATCAGGCTCGCATCTGTGGCAACGACGATCGGTGTTTCGTGCGCCTGCCGCACGCCGGTGGTCGGCACATAGGCAATTTCCCATTGAGCAATATCCATAGCGGCATCTTTCCTGCGGGTAACCCCTGCGATTATGCCTCAAGCTTCTGCGGCGCGAGGGTCTGTAGCGTGCTCCGAACTGCAGTCGTGCCCGATGAGCAGTGCAATGATACTCGTCGATAACACGCCGCCCGCGGCCGCCATCAGCCCCTGAGGTATAATTGCTAAGCGCGTTGATGAGCGCAATAGCACCCGCGGCGGCCGCGCCGTTCAGAATGGCAGCCGGCAGAGTCCAGAAAATCGGCAGTATGGCCAGCGTTCCCGCCGCGCCGATGGTAATCGCAAGAACTGACAGCGAGGGAGAATCCACGGCAGCGCTGGCGGCCAGACCCAAAAACCCGACCAGGGACGCAATGGCGATGTGCCGCACGCGCCCTCTCGACCGGTCCGAGCGCCGGCACCACCAGACCATGACAACGGCGCCAATAGCGTAAGGGATAGCCACCACGTATCCTACCCCGGCAGCAGAAATCCCCGCATGCACGAAGATTTGCGGCAGCCACAGAATGATCCCGTACAGGCCGATCTGCGCGCCAAAATAACAGGCGCTAAGCGCTAGAATTCAGGAATTCGTCAAGGCCTGGCGCAGTGTGTCGCGACGCCGCGTTTTGCGGCGGCAGATGTCGGCATCAAGCTTGCCGGTAAGCCAATTCCTCTCATCCGCCGTCAGCCACTTGGCATCTGCTGGGGTGTTGGGTAGATAAAAAAATGTCCCCACGCCCAGCATCAGCGACGGGATCGTTTCGGTCACGAACAGCCACTGCCATCCCGCGAGGCCCCAAGTGCCGTCGAGCCGCAGGATGGCGCTGGATAGGGGGCCTCCCAAGGCAGCGCTGATCGGCACCGCCGTCATGGAAAGCGCGACCAGTCTTGCCCGTTCCGCAGCCGGCACCCAATAGGTCAAGTAGTAAATGATGCCGGGGAAAAATCCGGCCTCGGCGGCCCCCTTGACCAACGCCATGGCACCCGCGATGAATGCCCAGGTAATCATGATCCGCGATAGCCATCGCCGGGCGCCGACTCTGTGCAAAATCAGGTTGCTCGGAACTTCGAACAGAGAATAGCCGAGAAAGAAGATCCCAGCGCCAAGACCGTATACGTACGGGGAAAAGCCCAATTCTTGGTTCATCTGTGCCGCGGCAAATCCCACGTTCACGCGGTCTATAAATTCGGCGAAATACAATAGACCCAGGAATGGAATCAGGCGATTGCGCACCTTTCTAAGCGCGCTCGTTTGCGGGTCGGCCAAGTCAATTGCGGCGGCGGATTGCAAGGATTCAGCTTAGACGCCGGGTATTCGGTAAGATGCGCGAAGGGTAGAAAGAGGGATGATCGATGAAACACATCTGGATAGCCTCGTTGGTACTCGCACTAGGCATGGCGGCCGGAAACGCCCGAGCTGACAAGCTGCGCATCATCAGCTGGGCTGACTATGTACCCGCCGACCTCATCGCCGCCTTTAAAAAAGAAACCGGCATCGATGTCGAGGTCACCCTGTCGAACAATGAGGAAATGATTTCCAAGCTGCGTGCCACTGGCGGTGCGGGTTTCGATCTGGCGCAGCCCTCTCAGGATCGCATCATGGCGGCGCAACGCGAATTCGGCATCTACAAACCACTGGATCTTACCAAGCTCAAGCTCGATGAATTTCAAACTGAGTTCTTAGACATCGTGCGTAAGAACACCACCATCGACGGCAAACAATACGGCCTGCCCTATCTCTGGGGCACCGATGGGCTGGTGGTCAATGCCAAACGCACCAAGGTTGCGGACTACGCCGACTTGTGCCGCGCCGATTTGAAAGGCAAGACCGCCGTTCGACTGAAACGCCCTACCTTGATGGCCTTTGCGTTTGCCTCCGGCAAGGACCCGTTCGCGCTCTATGGAGATAGCAAAGCCTACGGCGCGCTGATGGATCAAGTCGGCGCCACCCTCATCGCCTGCAAGGCAAACTTCAAATTCTTCTACGATAACAAGGATCAGTTGCTCAACGGCATTCGCACAGGCGAAGTCATTGCCGCCATGATGTGGGACACCGGCGGATGGACCCTCAATCGCGACAACCCGGATATTCAGTTCATCGTGCCCCGCTCCGGCGCGCTGGGCTGGCTCGACACCTTCGTGCTGCCGGCACGTGGGCGCAACGATGCCGCAGCCTACGCGTGGATCAACTTCGCCATGCGCCCGGAGAACGCCGCGCGCGTCATCAAGTCGGTGGGCAGTTTCTCCGCCGCGAAGAACACCGAGGCACTCATCGATCCGCGCCTGAAGGCACAATTCGCCGCTGCCTTTCCGAACAACAATCTGAAGAGCATCCATTGGTATCCCGCGATACCGCCGGGTCTCGAAGAAATGGAAGGCCGGGTGCTGGACCGCGTGAAGGCCGCCAATTGAGCACGCAGGATTTGGTCGCGGACGCCGTGGTCAAGCGTTTCGCAGATCACGTGGCCGTGGATTCTTTGTCGTTTTCAGTGGAACGCGGAAGTTTTTTTTCCATCTTAGGCCCCTCCGGCTGCGGCAAGACCACGCTGCTACGCATGATCGCGGGGTTCATCGCACCGGATAGCGGCGATATTGCCATCGGCGGCAAGAGCATGCGCGAGGTTGCGCCGAATCGCCGGCCTGTAAACATGGTATTTCAGCAGCTCGCGCTATTTCCCATGATGTCGGTGGGCGAGAACGTCGCCTTCGGACTGGCGCGGCGCGGCATGCCCAAGGCCGAACGAACGAAACGCACCAACGCCATGCTCGAACGAGTGAGCTTGGGCGGCGCCGCCGACAAGCGTGTCGATGAATTGTCGGGCGGCCAGAGGCAACGCGTCGCCATCGCGCGCAGTCTGGTTCTAGAACCCACCTTGCTGCTCCTGGATGAGCCCCTGGGCGCGTTGGACCTCAAGCTGCGCGAGCACATGAAAATCGAGCTCAAGCAATTACAGGCCGCCTTCGGCACCACCTTCGTTTATATCACTCATGACCAATCCGAGGCGCTGGTGCTGTCCGACCATGTCGGCGTGATGAATCACGGACGGTTTGAGCAATTAGGCACTCCCCAGGATCTGTACTACCGGCCGCAAACGCCGTTCGTCGCTGGATTCGTCGGCGCGAATAATCGCGTCGTGGGGCGGACCAGCGGCACCGACGGGGCCATCGCCGAGGTCACCACAACCGATGGATGGATAGTGCGCGCACTCAAAAGCGGCAACATCGCTGTCGGCGACGCAGTCGAAGTATTCGTGCGCCCGGAGGTGGCCATTCTCGCGCGCAGCGCGGCATCCCTGCCGGCGGACCAGCCGCAGCATTCGGGCGAGGTACAAAGTGTTCTATTCGATGGCGCGAATTCTGCGGTGCTGCTGCAGGAAGAGCGTACACACCGCGAATTTCGCATCGCCCTGCCTCAGACCGGCCAGTTCGCGGATTTAAAGCCCCGGGAAAAAGTCGCCTTCAGCTTCGATCCATCGCGGGCGGTGTGCTTCCCCGCACGCACCGGCGCGGCAGGGATGGATGCTTAACGCGTCCGCCGACAAACGCTGGCACGGACAGCTCGCGCTGGGCCTGCTGCTCGCGCCGGCGCTGCTTTGGCTCGGTTCCCTGATCATATTGCCGCACGTTGATCTCGCGGTGCTGTCGTTGCGCGAACGAGTCGGTCCACGCCAGCACGTGGCCAGTTTCGCGCAGTACAAGACCTTCTTCACCGAGCCGCTGTACTGGCATGTATTCCTGCGCACGGCTGTGATGTCCGTGATAGCGACGTTCATGACGCTGCTGCTGGCATTTCCCATTGCATGGATCATCGCCAAGCTGGCGCCGGGCCGCGCCGGCTCGCTGTTGTTCATCATCTGCCTCATCCCCTTTTGGGTGAGTGAGACGGTACGCACACTGGGCTGGATGATCCTGCTACGGGAATCCGGCGTGCTGCCGTCGCTGCTGGTCAAGCTGGGCCTGACCGCGGTACCGCCGGAGCTTTTGTACCGCGACGCGACCATCATGGTGGGTTTGGTGTACACGTCGCTGCTGTTCATGGTGGTGCCCTTGGTGTCCAGCTTGGAAAGTCTGGACAATTCGCTGATCGAAGCGGCTTACGATCTGGGCGCCGGCGGATTCTCCATCCTGCGCAGCATTGTCATTCCGCACGCCGCGCCCGGCATCACGGCCGGCTGCATCGTGGTGTTCATGCTGACGCTGGGCAACTACCTCACTCCTACCCTGCTCGGCGGCAAAAACTCTCAATGGTTCACCGAGCAGATCTACACCCAGTTCATCACGCGCTTCAATTGGGAACAGGGCGCCGCCTTCGGATTTCTTTTATTGGGGCTATCCACGGCATTGGTCATCGTCGGATTGAGGTTGAGCGGGCAGCGTTTCGGCGACGTCATGAGGCGCACATGATTCCCTCCCTGCCGCGTCCTCTGTGGCTGCGTACCGCCACCGGCGGATATTTGATCGCGTTTTTGGTGTTCCTGTTTCTGCCGCTGGCCGTGGTGGCCGTGTTTGCATTCAACGACGCGCCTTATCCGGCGCCGCCCTGGCACGGCTTCACTCTCGATTGGTTTATAGGTAACGAGGCTAAGGGCCGAACGGGTCTGTTTGCCGATAGCGACTTGCTGGGCAGCCTCTGGACCAGTTGCATCGTCGCCATCTGCGTGACGTTGCTATCGGCGCTGATCGGACTGACCAATGCCTTTCTCATCGAACGTGGCCGCTTTCCCGGCAAGCAGATTCTGTCGATCATGATGCTGGCGCCGCTGGTGATCCCCGGAGTCATTCTCGGCATTTCGATCTTGGCTTTCGCCAGCCGCATCGCGGAATTCGCGGATGATACCTTGGGTTTGGAACTGGATTTCTTGAGGCCCGGCTTGCCCTTGGTGGTGCTGGGTCAATTTTCGTACATCGCCACCATCGCGACGTTGACCATCAGTGCCCGCTTGCGGCGCTTCGACCGCACTCTGGAGGAAGCGGCACTGAATCTCGGCGCTTCCAAGGCCGCGGTGTTTCGAACCATCACCCTGCCGTATCTGCGGCCGGCGCTGTTGGGCTCGGCCGCCATCTCCTTCCTCATGTCATTCGCCGACTTCAACACCACGTTGATGTTAGTCGGCTCCGACACGCCCTTGACGGTGATGATGTACGGCCGCATGCGTGAAGGCGCCACGCCGGTGCTGAACGCAGTCAGCCTTTTTCTCATGATCGCATCGGCTATTCTGGCGCTCACGCTGATGCGGCGCGGTCCTTCGCGAGCAAAACCCTCGGAGTAACCCCAATCAGCGCGCCTGTTTTTAATGAAGGGAGATTTCGATGACAGATTCAAACGACCAGGGTTTGAGCCGACGCGACTTCGTCCAGGGCACAGTCGCGGGTGCCGTATTGGCAGCCGCGCCCGGCGCACTTGCTGCCGGCTCCGCCAAGAACTCCGACAGGGCCGCGGTGCTTGCGCAGGTCCCGAAAATGCACGCGGAAAACGTCAAGCGGCTACAGGATTGGATCGCGCTGCCGTCCATCGCGGCGGAGAACCGCAACTATCCTCAAGGTGCCGAATACATGGCCAAACTCGCCGAACAGGCGGGTTTCACCGGGGTAAAGCTGATTCCGACCTCCGGCAAGCCGGGCGTTTTCGCCCGCTTGGATTCCGGCGCCAAGACCACGATGGCCGTTTACTTCATGTACGACGTGAAGCAATTCATTGCCGAGGAATGGAGTTCCCCGCCACTCGAGGGACGGCTCGTTGAGAAGACCGGACTGGGTACGGTATGCATGGGACGGGGTGCCGTGAATCAGAAAGGCCCGCAGAATTCCTTCCTAAGCGCGCTCATGGCGTTCAAAGCCAGCGGCAAGAAATTGCCGGTCAATCTGGTACTGGTGTGCGAAGGCGAAGAGGAAATCGCTTCGCCGCACTTCGGTGAAATCGTGAACAGCCCTGAGGTTTTCCCACACATGAAAGCTTGCGTCGGGGTGATGCTGCCCGATGCCAGCCAGGGGCTCGACGGCAGCGTTCAAGTGGATGCGGGCGCGAAAGGCGTTGTCGAGCTGGAGTTGGTGTCGAGCGGTGAGACCTGGGGCAGGGGACCGAAGAAGGACATTCACTCGAGCTTGGAGGCGCAGGTCGATTCGCCCTCCTGGCACCTGGTGCAAGCGCTCAACACTTTGGTGGAAAAAGACGGCCACACTCCGGCGGTCGAAGGGTTCTTCGACAAAGTGGTGGCGCTATCCGACGCACAGAAGAAGATGGTCGCCACCTATGCGGCCACCGTCCCGGAGGCCACGGTCAAGAGCGAATTCGGAGTCGAGCATTGGGTCCACGATTTGAATTGGCACGATTCCTTGCTGCGGCTGTTCTCGCAGCCCACCATCAATATCGAAGGACTGGTGGGCGGGTATACCGGGCCCGGGGGCAAGACGGTGCTGCCGCATCGGGCGGTTGCCAAGATCGACATGCGCCTGGTGCCCGATATGACCGCGGCGGATACGCTGGCCAAGCTCAAAGCGCATCTCGCCAAACACGGATTCTCAGACATCGAAGTCAACATGACCGGAGGCTACGATCCCACGCAAACCGATCCCGACAGCAAATTCTTCAAGGCCGTGCTCGCGACATTCAGCAAGCTCGGCCCGGCGCCTCTGGTGCTGCCGCGCAGCCCGGGATCGTGGCCCGGCTATCGATTCACGAGCGCGCCGCTCAATCTGCCCGCCGGCGGTTTCGGCCTAGGACATGGCACGGGCGCGCATGCCCCGGACGAGTACTACCTGATCGATTCGAAGAATCCGGCAATCAAGGGCTTGGATGGCGCGGTCGCATCATTCGTCGAATTCTTGTACACCATCGCGTAGGGATCTTGCCGCAAGCAGGTCAACCGTCCATCGGCTGAGTATTTCGATATTGTCCGAAACGCGGTGCGACGGCGGCCTGCGGGCATACGCTGTGCACCCGTGTTCCGCCCGTCGACACACGTTTTACCTTCATGACTCCGCCAATCACGGCCGAACGATACTCCATGAGCTTCAGACCCAACCCGCCGCCGTGGGACGCGTGCTCGCCTATGCCCACACCATCATCGACAATCGAAAGAGACAACAAGGATGGGCTGGTGCGCAGCGCAATGGATACCAAACTGGCCCGTCCGTGCCTGACGGCGTTGTTGATGGCCTCTTGGACGATCAAGTACAGGTGCGCCGCAGCCGACTCGCCGATCAGCAGCGGCGAACGGATGGACAGCCGTAAGCGGACATCGATGTTGTAGCTTTTGCGGGACCAACCGACGAGGGTCTGCAGCGCCGGCAGCAATCCGCCGCGTTCCAATGTCACCGGTGAGATGCCGAGCGCCATTTTCCGGGCGCTCTGGATGGCGTGATTGACGAGCGTGATGATTTCATCCAGTTCCGGGGCGACCGCGCATGCCGCGAGTCCGGCACGCTTCGAGAAGCTGCGCAGCATGAGCGAGATGCCAGTCAGCTCCTGACCCAGGCCATCATGCAAATCGGCGGCCAAGCGCTGCCGTTCGCGGTTCGCGATTTCAATAACCTCCAATTCCAATTGCTTGCGTTCCGAGACGTCCTGCACCACCACTAATATCCGCTTCTCGCCGCTCAGCTGGATTTCCACCGACAATACTTCGCCGGCGAACTGGCTGCCGTCGCGGCGGCGGAACAGCATGTCGCGCCGGGCGCCGCGACTGTAGCGCTCTAGTAAACTCTCGAGCGCTGCGGTCTGTAACTGCGCCTGTCGTATGTTGAAGAGCTCCAGCAACGACATTCCGACGAGCTCTGCGGAATTGCGGCCGAACATGCGGTTGAACGCGGGATTGGTGAACTCAATGCGCCCGTCGAGAGCGGCTAACACCACTCCCTCGCGCATGGTTTCCAGAATGACCGCCTGCGTCCGCAAGGTTTGCTCGGCGCGCCGCCGGGAATCGATCTCGATACAGGCGCCGGCGATGCGCAGCGCGCGTCCCGCGGCATTGCGTTCGATGACCCGCGTGCGCACGTTCACCCAGCGCCATTCCCCGGACGTGGACAGAATCCGGTAGTCGCTCTCGGCCGAATCGCGCCCGTCCATGAGCAGGGAGTAGTCTTCGGCCGCGTATTTGCACCTATCCAAAGGATGCACCCGGGCGATCCATTGCTCGCGCGGGACCGAGCGCACCGATGCATCTATTCCATAGCGCGTCGCCCAATCAGATAACCAGAGCAGCGAGTCGTCCTCCAATTGCCAATCCCAGAAGCCTAGGTCGGCGCCCCAAGTCGCCGCCTCTAGCCGCGCCTCACTGTCCCTCAGCGCAAGTTCCACACGCTTGCGAGCGTCGATGTCTATCGTTACTCCGGCAATTCCTATGGCTCTGCCCATCAGGTCGCGCGCGGTCGCGCGGCCGCGGCTAGTGATCCAACGCCACGTGCCCGAGCGGGTGCGCATCCGGTACTCTGCCTCGTAGATCTCGCTTCGGCCTTCGATCAGTGCCTGATGGCGCCCGCTGAATGACGGGAGATCGTCGGGATGAATGCGCGCATCCCAGCGCGCGGAGTGATTGGGACCGCTGAATGACTCCAGATCCAGCCTAGCGCACCAGTCGTTCCACCAATGCACGGTGTCGGTGGCAAGCTCATGCTCCCAAATGCCGACACTGCTGCCCCAGACCGCGTGCGAGAGCCGCGCTTCGATGCGCCCCAGAGCGTGTGCCGAATGATGCCGCTCCTCCACATCGAGGCACATGCCCACTACGCGGCATGCGCGCCCCCCCGAGTCACGCTCGACGACTCGCCCGCGCTCGTGTATCCAGACCCAAGCCTCGTCGCGATTACGAAGGCGATACTCGACGTCGTAGGGCGGAGAATGACTCTCCAGATGCCGGTTCAGCGCTTCCTTGTAGGCCGGCAGATCGTCCGCGTGTATGCGTGCGGACCACAGCCGCTCATGGCCTCTGCCGGAAAATGACGTGAGCTGCGAGTGTTCGCACCAATCGTTGATCCAAGTCAGCCGATCGTTGACCACATCCCAGTCCCACAGACCGATCTGGGTCCCCCACAAGGCGAGTTCCGGGGAAGACTCGGTGCATCTTGCATCTACGAACGACCAAACCACCCGATCTGCGGCCGGCTGCGGCACGCGGCGCAGAATCACTGAGGCGGCGAACCGGCCGCTCAGAGTGCGAACCTGGGTGCGCAATTCCCTGCCCACCGACAATACCGTCCGGTGCAGCAACTCCAATTCGCCGCCGCTGTCGCCGTCGAACAATTGAAAGATCGAAGAGCCCAGCAGCACCTCGGCGCTTTGCGCCAGTAACTGCAGCAGCGCAGTGTTGCAGAACTCCAAAGTCCCGTCGGGTGTGGTGACGGCAACACCGCTTCCCACGTAATCCAGTGGGTCCCAAGGACCGGAGGCCTTTGGCTCAATGCCTACTGCAAATGCGTGCATGAATCAACTGGCTCCAGCCTTCCCTACGTCCCTACAACATAGTCGAAAACGCGCACTGCCGCACCCACAGTTCCACCACATTCCGGGGCATCGGGAACGGGCCGGCCGATCCGGGGTCTTACATCAGGTATGCGCCCAATCACCCGACCCTTCGTCCTATGGGTTGTCGCCCTGTTGCTCGCTGCATGTGGAGGGGGCGGCAATGGCAGCGGCAACACGAATCCCGGCGACCCTGCACCCCCACCGCGCGGAACGCTGCTGCAGAACCCACCCAAAATTTTATCCACACTCACCGCCCCCAGTCTGCTGCTCGACCTCAATCTGGCATCGAATCTGCCGCTCCTTGCACTGAGCGGCGCGCCGGTCTGCGACATCCTGATGTACGACCTTCAGTACCAGACGGTGGGTGGCGCGAATGAACCGACGACCGCTTCGACGGCGCTGATGGTGCCCACGGGACTCGGAGCAAACTGCACCGGGGCGCGCCCGATCGTCTTGTACGCCCATGGAACCTCCACTGACCGCGCGTTCAACATGGCCAATACGCAGAACACGGAATCGCTATTTCTCGCAGCGCTGTTCGCCTCGAAGGGCTACATCGTCGTGGCTCCGAACTACGCCGGCTACGATACTTCCACGCTACCCTACCATCCCTACCTTATTGCCGATCAACAGTCCAAGGACATGATAGATGCCCTGACCGCGGCACGAACGGCGCTGCCGCTGGTCTCCGCAACCCTGACCAAGGATGACGGACGCCTGTTTATTACCGGCTATTCGCAAGGAGGCTATGTCGCCATGGCGACCGACCGCGCCTTGCAGGCCGCCGGAATGAGGGTGAGCGCGGCAGCCCCGATGTCCGGACCCTATGCGCTAGCAGCGTTCGTCGATGCGGTGTTCTTCGGCGAGGTCAACGGCAGTGCGCCCATCTCGTCCACTCTGCTACTCACCGCATACCAAAAGGCGTACGGCAACATGTACGCCGATCCGGCTGAGGTATTCGAGTCCCCCTATGCCGCCGGGATCGACTCCCTGCTACCGACCACGACAACGCGCAGCGATTTGTACGCGCAGCACAAATTGCCGCAGTTTGCACTCTTTAGTTCGACACCGCCGGCGCCCGCATTCGCCGCGGACACACCACCCAGCCAGCCGGTGAATCTCGCGGCGGTTTTTGCACAGGGCTTTGGCAGCGGCAATTTGCTCAACAATAGCTATCGACTCAGCTATCTGCAGGACGCCCAGTCCAATCCGGACGGCGGCTTTCCCGCGCTCACCACAGGGGTAGTCGCCGCGGCGCCTGCGCTGCCGTTCCGCCAGGCGTTGCGCATAAATGACCTGCGCGACTGGACTCCCACCTCTCCGCTTCTACTGTGCGGCGGCGATGTCGATCCGCTGGTCTTTTGGCTCAACACGCAGTTGATGCAGGCCTATTGGTCGTCGCGCGCAACGGCCCCGTCGCAGATCAGCGTGCTCGACCTAGAAGCCGCAGCATCGAGTAATGATCCCTACGCGAGTCTGAAACAGGATTTTGCGGTTGCAAAGGCGCTCGTCGCGACGACCGCGATCCAGCAAGGCGCCACCGACGGCGGAGCATTTGCGGTCGCCGAAGCGTATCACGCGGAACTGGTCGCGCCGTTTTGCTTCGCCGCGGTCAAGTCGTTCTTCGGCGGATATTAGGCGGCTTCACCCAGAATTTCCACCAGCAAGACCCGCCTATCCGTCGTCGCGGATTCGAATTCAGAGCTGATGGTGGTCAATTCTTTTTCATCGCGCGCGCTCACGACTTTGATGAGGCAAGCGCGGTCTCGGCCCCGGCGTTTAGCCTCGTACAGCGCCTTATCTACCAGGCTGATCGCGCTCTCGAGCGAAATATTGGTCGCCGAGCCCGGCATTGGGAAGCTCGCGTAGCCGATCGAAATCGTGCAGCGGATCAATTGTCCATTCCACAGCACCGGCTCGCTGCGCACTGCTTGCAACAGCCGCTCTGCAGTCAAATCCGCCTGAGCCGGGGTCATCGGCCCGAGGACAGCCAGGAATTCCTCGCCGCCCCAGCGCACGAGTTTGTCGTTCTCGCGCAGCGCCGCCGAAAGCCGCTGGCTCATCGCCGCCAGCACCGCATCGCCCGCCGGATGTCCGTAGGTATCATTGATGCGTTTAAAGTGATCGAGATCGGCCAACAGCACACAGCCTCCAACCGGGCTGCCGCCCTCCACCGCGAGCACTCGCTCGTTGAAGTAGCGGCGATTCGACAGTCCCGTCAGGGGGTCATGCTCGCTGGTGAAACGCAACCGCTCATTGGCCTTGCTGACGCGCGCAACTGCCCAGACGAGCGCCGCGCAGATCACGGCAATGAACAGCGCGCCCGCGATGATCAATTGCTGCAACAGCCGCTGCCCGCGCATCTCCGAGACCTTGAGCGCATTGTCACGGCGCAGAAGTTCCAATTCACGCGCCTTGCGCTCATCGTCGAATTGCGCGGAGAGTTCGAGAAATGCACGTTGCCGCGTATTCGTCATGAACTTCTCGCTGATCTCGTCGTAGCGGTGATAAACCTGAATAGCCATCATCAAGTAGCCCGCGTGCTCCAATGCGTCCGCGTATTCGCGCAAATATTCCTTCGCGTCCAACAAATCGCTGCCCGAGAGCGCTGCGCTGATTGCGCTCTCCGCGAGCTTTTGACCTGCCTTGATGCTGCCGAGGCCGATATAGGCCAGACCTTCGTTGAACAGAGTGATTTGCTCATCGTTGTATTGATTCGTACGCTGCATGATGGGCAGCGCCAGCTTCGAGTATTTCAACGACTCGTTGAAGTCACGGGTTTTCAAGTAAGAATCACCGAGATTGAGCAGCGCCAGCTCAAGCCACTTGCTGCTGCCCGAGCGCTTCGCATGCTCGAGTCCCGCCAAGGAGGCGCGCCGTTCCGCCACCCGATCCGCGCGCCGATCAGCGATGTCCGCCTCTCGCTCCTCGGTTTCCACGAGCCCGACTTCATCGCCTAAACGGGTCGCCAAATCCCGCGCCGTATGCAACTGAGTCATGGCGCGGTCGAGATTGCCGCTCTCCGTGTAGATGCGGGCCAGCGAGAGAATGGCGTGCAGTGTGCGCACGTCGTCGTGCATTTTGTTCGCGAGGTCGAGCGCGCGTTCCAAAAACGGCAGTGCCGCCTCGTCCTGCCCCAAGAAGCGCAGCACGTGACCGCGCAAGGACAGCACGCGATAGCGTTCGGAATCCGATTTGATGGCACTGAAGTCGATGCCTTTGAGTTCCGCTTCGGCCGCGGCGTACTGGTTGTGGAGACGCGCAGAGTAGGCCCGCACAAATCTGCCCGCCCGAACCGCCGCGCTATTGCCCGAGCCGGCAATGGCTGTGAGGCGCCGCTCGATCGCGTAGACATCTTCGTCCCGGGTGTTGTCGGCATAAATCATGCCGCGTATCTCGAGCATGTCGACTTCGGCCGCCACGTCTGAGGTCGATAGCGGCGCGGTATCGATCATCTGGGCAGCACGCTCGGGGTCCGACCACTCGAGCATCTCGAGCTGATCCGTGGGACTGCGCACCGCGTCCTGGCCGGATGCCAGCATGCTGGGCAGCAGGAACGCACCAATTAACCCGAGTTTGACGGCTTTTCGCATGTTCAGGAGGGAATTAGACCGCAGTGCAGCACCACATACGGCCATTCTGGTGATGTTCAGGCCGACGTGGCGTGATGAAGGTCATCTCTCAGACGGGTATGAGGCTTTACCCTATCCAAGGTGGCCGAAATGTGACGCGTGTCTTTCGCGCGGCGCCCGACTCGCCTGCAGGGGCAATCAGTCATCGAACGCGGAATAGACAAGGTCGCGGAACAATGTACGGTAATAATCCCGCCGACCCGGCGCTTGAATCAGCAATATTGCGAAGAGCTGTTCCGCCGGATCGACCCAAAAAGTCGTGCCGGCCAGCCCGCCCCAGAAGTATTGGCCGACGGAACCCGGCACAGGAGCAATCCCGGCGTGCAAGCGAACGGCGAAACCCAGACCGAAGCCGTGCCCGGGCAGCAGCAAATCCGACGCCCCGGTAACCGGCCCAAGATGATCCGCCGTCATGAGTTCAACGGTCTTGCGGCTCAAAAATCGCGATCCTTCGAGCGTTCCTCCGTTGAGCAGCATTTGCAGAAAGCGCGCGTAGTCGCTCGCAGTCGATACCAGCCCGCCGCCGCCCGACTCGAAATTCGGCGCATCGCGCACCTCGAGCAACTGCACCTTCCCGCCACTGTCCGGATCCTTGGCGAAAGCCTCGGCTATTCGCGAGTGATGTTGCGGCGGCACGTGGAACGCCGTATCGGACATGCCCAGCGGCGCCAGGATGCGGCGCTCGAAAAAGACCCGCAACGGCACTCCGGACAATACCTCGATGAGCCGCCCGACGACGTCGGTGGAGCGGCTATATTCCCACTGCGTCCCGGGTTGATGCAGCAGCGGCATCTTGGCGAGGGTGGCGACCTGATCGGCGCTGCTTTGCGAACGGCTGTACACCCTCGCGCTCATGTACATTTTGTGCACGGGGCCTGAGCCGCGAAATTCGTAGGTGAGACCGGAGGTGTGACGCAGTAGATCCTGAATGGTGATGACGCGATCCGCGGGCACCCGCTCCATCACACCGTCGCGCGCCACTGCAACCTGAAGATGGGAGAACTCAGGCAGGTACTGCGCTATGGAATCGCCGAGCAGGAACCTGCCCTCCTCCCACAGCATCATGGCAGCTACCGAGGTAATGGGCTTGGTCATGGAGTAGATGCGAAAAATCGCATCCTTCGTCATCGGCGTGCCGCTCACGGGATCACTCGCACCGAAACTTTCGAAGTAGCCCACGCGGCCGCGGCGCGCGATGAGCGCCACCGCTCCGGGCACGCGCCCGCGCTCGATCTCGCCGCGCAGCACCTCGCCTAAACGAGCCAAGCGTACGGATGAGAGTCCAATTTCTTCGGGGGAAGCGCGTGCCGGCTGCGTCATCTGTCCTCGTCGGTGCCTCTAGGGCGACTTCGCTTGAGCCTGCAGCAGCTGCAATCCGGACGCGTGGTTGCGTTGAAAGCCCTTCCACAGCGTGATATCAGAGCCGCCGGGACTGTAGGCGTCGTAGTCCAAGGGCGGTGTCGCGGGCGGCCATTTGCCCGCCGTCGATTCCGCCACCGGCACATTCAGATAGGCGGCCCGGGTCTGGTCGCCCTTGACGTAAAGATCGAGAAACGCCGTGATGAAATGTGCATTGATCGCGGTGATGCGATCCTTGCGCCATACCGGATCCTCGAACCAATCCTGATCCCAGAGTCGCCGGCGCATGGCGTCGGGCACCGGGTTCAGGCCGATGGCGTGGCCGCCTCCCTTGAATGTCAGCAGATACCGGTGCGCCGCACTCGCCGCATCGAATATCGCGCGCGCTCCGCTGGTGTAGTCCACGGTGCGATCATCATCGCCCGCGATGAGCAGCAGCGGCGCTGTAATCATCGGGAGGCCCTGATCGCCCCATGACGCCAGAGGGCCCGCGCCGGCAGGGGAAATCGCCACCACCGCCCGTAGTCCCTTGACACTGATCGAATCGCGCAGAGCGCCGCCGAGCGCGAATGGCAGCAACGCGCCGCCCGGCACCCACTTGACCGCGCCGCCGTTCGGATCCAGCGCCGCGCCGGCCGCGGTCAACACGCCGTAACC
>JAYTXS010000257.1:0-1737 GCA_043742845.1 Gammaproteobacteria bacterium | reverse complement strand
CATTCGCCGCAGTCGCCGTCGCCGCCAAACCTGCGCGCACGGAGATACCTGCACCCCCTGCCAGCGTGGAACGTTCTGCCGCTGCAGCTTTCGCCGCCGCCAATTGCTGCGCGGGTGCGGTGGCTGGCGCGGCGACTGCACCCTCGGCGGCGGCGGCGGGCGACGCACCGCCGGATCCCGCCCCGGCAATGGCAGCATTATCCACACTTTGCGAGCCCAGTTCGCCGGCACCGTCCAGAGGGGCCAGGGAGAAATTAATTCCGGGTGCGAGGCTGGCTATGCCTTTGGCCGAACCCGGCGCTGCGCTGGATGTGCCGACGACAGACGGGTCGGTCGCCTTAGCCGCCGCGGACGCCTTGGCCTCCGACACCGCCTTAGCCTCCCCGGCCGTCACGCCATCCACTGCGGTACTACCCACGGACGCACTTTGTTGAGTTGCGGTAACGCCGATGGAATTGATGGCCGCACCGTCTGGCGTCGCACTGTTTGTTCCCACCGCGACTGTCGGGGGCGGCGCGAGATTGCCCGCTCCCGGCAATTGCCTGCCGTCCGGGGCGGAACCTGCCGTGCCCAGGGTGGGCTTTCGGCTGGGTTTGGCGCCCGCCTTGCTCAGTGCCGCCGCAAAATCAGCGCCTTTACCGCCCGAATTGACGGAATTGGCCGGTGCTGCGGAGCTTAGTTGCGCCGGATCGGACGCGAGGGGGGCTTGCGATACGGCAGGTGTTGCATTCATACCCCCGAAATAGCAAGCCCTGTGCCAAGCCTCGGTTGCTCGTCACGCCCGATGCGGCCCTTACTTCAGATAGCGATCGAACCAGTCCAAAGTGCGCTGCATGGCGTCGGCGCTGTGCGCGGGATCGCGCAGACCGTGGCCTTCACCCGGATAAATCATGATGGATGTGGGTACGTTCATGGCTTTCATGGCGTGCCAGAACTCCTGCGTCTGCGGCGCCGGACACTCGATGTCCCGTTCACCAACATAGGCAAAGGTCGGCGTCTTCACATTACGCATGTAATTGATCGCTGATGACTGCGCATACACCGCAGGATCGTCGTACGCGGTCGCGCCGAAGTACGGCAGCATCCAGGCATCGATACCGTTCTCGCCGTAGTAAGACATCCAGTTGCTGATGCCGGCGGCCGCCACCGCCGCTTTGAAGCGATGGGTCTGAGTCACCGCCCACATGGTCATGAAACCGCCATAGCTGCCGCCCGTGATGCCCAGGCGTGCGGTATCGATGGGCGCGGCCTTCGCCGCAGCATCGAGGCCGGTCAAGATGTCGCGCAGATCGCCGTGGCCGAAGTCGCGCACGTTCGCCAGCGTAAAACTCTCGCCCTGGCCAAAGCTGCCGCGCGGATTCGGCTGAAACAGCGCATAACCACGTTCGAGTAGCGTGGTCGTCAGTCCCGGCCCGGCAAAGAACGGCGTGGCAGCCGCAGCAGGGCCGCCATGAACGATAGTCACCATCGGCAAGCTGGCGGCTGCGTGCTCGGGCAGCAAAAGCCAGCCTTGCACATTGAATCCGTCGTTCTGCCACCAAATGCTCTTGGCGCGCGCCGCAATGTGCATAGCGACATTGACGGACGTCAAATTCCGCCAATGTCCCGAGGCGCCGAGCAGAATCTCGGGAGCGACGGTGAAGGATTCGTGTGACGCGGCAGTGACTCCCGATGGGCAAGCTAGCGACGCATAGCCGCCGTCATTGCTCAGCGATTCCTGACCGTTCCACATCGCCG
>JAYTXS010000256.1:0-22077 GCA_043742845.1 Gammaproteobacteria bacterium | reverse complement strand
TTGAAATCATAGCTATACATGGCTTGCCTGGGTTTGCGCGGAGAGTATTCGACGTCGCGGTTCGTTAGTCAACCATGGGCGTAAGTATGGGTTGACGATGGGCCCGAAGGTTCACGGTGTCTTGGGCGGGGCAATGATGACCATCTGTAATGGCGAGTCGCCCCAGGCGGCAATGGCTTCCTCGCAATACGCTGCGTCGTAGCGGCCACGCATGGACTGGTGGGGCGAATATCGCTCGCACTCCATGGACAAGGATCGCAAATGCTGCGGGTCCAGCCCCGTCACCGGTGGGCTATGGGTGAGCCTAATCGGCGCCAACTCGTTAGCATCGCGGCTGCAGCCGGTGAGGCCGCCCGCGGCGGCCATGCCACCGCCAAGCATCAGCAGCATACACAGCATGCGGTCCGATTGAGGCGGACGCATGTCAGCGCGCGAACTGATATTCCAACGCCATGCCGACGAATACGGCCATGCCGAAGTAGTTATTGTTGAGGAAGGCCCGAAAACAGGCATCCCGATCCCGATCGCGTATCAGAAACAGCTGATAGACGAAAAACGCCGCCCCGGCGCCCAAGCCCGCGAGATACCAATTACCCATGTGGATCATGCGGCCAACGAGGTACAAGGCTGCAAGGGTCATGAGCTGCAGCACCGCAATGATATGCCGATCCGAATCGCCGAACAGAATCGCGGTCGAGCGCACGCCGATCTTGATGTCGTCTTCGCGATCCACCATGGCGTAAATCGTGTCGTACACGGTCACCCACAGCACGTTCGCGAGCAGCAGCAGCCACGCGACTCGCGGCACCTGCTCGAGCCGAGCCTCGAAGGCCATGGGGATTCCCCAGCCGAAGGTGACACCCAAGTACATTTGCGGCACCGCCAAAAAGCGCTTGACGAAGGGGTAGCTGATCGCGAGAAACCCGCCGGCCACGGCGAGCAGCAGCGTCGATCTGTTCAGCTGCAGCGCCAGCATCAGGGCGCTGAACGACAGGACAGCGAACAGGACCAAGGCCTCTAGAGTGGAAATGCGGCCGGCGGCCAGCGGCCGGTCCTTGGTACGCGACACCCGTGGATCGAAACTGCGGTCGGCGTAGTCGTTGATGGCACAGCCCGCAGAGCGCATCAGCACGGTTCCGGCCACGAAGAGAATGAAGGTGATCGCACTCGGCTTGCCACGGCTGCTGATCCACAGCGCCCACAAGGTCGGCCAGAGCAGAAGCCAGATGCCGATCGGACGATCCAACCGCATGAGGCGAGCGTAGTCCAACAGGCCGCCCAAGATTCGTGGCAGCTCGCGCGTGGTCCACGGGTGGAAGCGCACGCGATAGACGATCCATCGCCAGCGCTGCGCAGCGCGCTCGATCACCTCAACTCCGGAGTTTGGCAGCGGCACGCGGCAGCTCTAGAGGCGGCCCATCGCAGGAAAGAAGAGTTCTTGAATGA
Source organism: Gammaproteobacteria bacterium (assembly GCA_043742845.1). Classification (GTDB taxonomy): domain Bacteria; phylum Pseudomonadota; class Gammaproteobacteria; order Steroidobacterales; family Steroidobacteraceae; genus Bog-1198. Next base: position 20,631 of record JAYTXS010000256.1, on the reverse strand, counting down.
GCAAGGGCGCGCGGCGCAGGGACACGCGGCAGCGGCGCGCCCACAGTCCGGCCGGTTTTACTTGCGCGTCGCGCAGCGCACGCGCCGTTACCGCCTCCTCTGCCGGCAACCACGCATATTCATAGGAACTGCGCTCCATTCCCGATAAGTCGCTCAAGGTTTCACCGAGCGCGCAATCCCCCATCTCCGCGAGCCAGGGATGAGCCACCAGTGTGGAATCCGGCAAGACGGTCTGCTCGAATACCCACACGCTCCCGGCATTCGATATTTCAACGTCCCTAAATAAGCCGGCGTTTTCAGTCGAACGCAGCGCCGATTGGTACGCACCACTGAGCACGCCGCTCCATTGATCCACCAGATGCAAGCCGAAGCGCGCGCCGCACGCGTCCTTCAGACGCTGCGTGAGCAGCCCCTTGCCTATCATCCAGGGGCGGACCTGCGCGTCGATGGTCAATTGTCCCAGACGTTCGGCAGGGAGCCACTGAACGGACTCGGGTTGCGCCTTTCTCGGCGCGGGTCGCGTGCGGATCATCGTGGAGTCCCAAAAGCCATGCGGCATTCTACCCGACGCGGCCGTATTGCTCCGCATGCCCGACCCAACGCCGGATGAGCGGTGCCACGTGCAGGGGCCAGTCGCGCAACAAAGTCTCCGCGGCGATCTGCACTCGGGGCAGCAAATCGGCGTCGCGCAACAAATCGGCAACCCGCATTTGCGCAAGGCCGGTCTGGCGCGTGCCGAGCAATTCGCCGGGGCCGCGCAATTCAAGGTCACGCCGCGCGATCTCAAAACCGTCGTTGGTGTCGCGCATCACCGCCAGGCGCTCGCGCGCCATCGACGACAGCGGAGCACGGTACAGCAGCAGGCAGGAGCTGGCATGCAGGCCGCGGCCTACGCGCCCGCGTAGCTGATGCAGCTGCGCCAACCCCATGCGCTCGGCGTTCTCGATGACCATGAGCGTGGCATTCGGCACATCGACGCCGACTTCGATCACCGTGGTTGCGACCAGCAACTGGATCTTCCCCTCCTTGAAGCGCCGCATGACGCTCTCTTTCGCGCGCGGCGGCATGCGCCCGTGCACCAGGCCGACGCTCACCTCCGGCAATGCGCCAGCGAGTGCCGCCGCCGTTTCCTCCGCGGCTTGATACGGCATTTCTTCCGATTCATCGATCAGCGGGCATACCCAGTAGGCCTGCCGTCCCTGCAGACAGGCGCTGCGAATGCGCTGCACCACTTCATCGCGGCGCGAATCGATCAGCACCACGGTTTTGATCGGGGTGCGCCCGGGCGGCAACTCGTCGATCACCGAGACATCGAGGTCGGCATATGCGGTCATGGCGAGAGTGCGCGGAATCGGAGTGGCCGTCATGATCAATTGATGCGGCTGATGGCCCGCCGCGGCGCCCTTCTCGCGCAGACTCAGGCGCTGATGCACGCCGAAGCGATGTTGTTCATCGACAATGACCAAGGCGAGTGAGGAGAATTCAACGCTCTCCTGAAACAGCGCGTGCGTGCCGATGACGATGGCGGCATGTCCCTCGCGAATGCCTTGCAGTGAAGCTGCGCGCGCCTTGCCGGTCTGCCGTCCGGTCAGCAAAGCCACGCTGACATTCAAGGGCTCGAACCAGTGCTTGAAATTCTGCGCATGCTGATCGGCCAAAAGTTCGGTGGGTGCCATCAGCGCAACTTGCCGTCCCGTTTGGACGGCCTGGGTCGCAGCCAAGGCGGCCACCAAGGTTTTGCCGCAGCCCACGTCTCCTTGTACCAGGCGCAGCATGGGTTTTCCCAATGCTAGATCGTGCTCGATTTCAACGAGCACGCGCTGCTGGCCCTGAGTCAGGCGAAACGGCAGTGCGGCCAGCACACTGGCCTTCAGATCGCCGCTGGACTTGAGCGGCCAGCCCGGATCGCTCTGGATGCGCCGGCGCAATAACTTGAGCGACAGCTGGTGTGCGAGCAGTTCCTCGAACGCCAGGCGGCGCTGCGCGGGATGCCGGCCGCTCAGCAACAGGTCCACAGGGGCATCCGCCGGCGGCCGGTGCACATACAGTAAGGCGTCGCGCAGGGTAGGCAGGTGCGAATCCGCCAAGACCGTGGGCGGCAGCCAATCTTCGATGTCGCCCGGGCCCCATTGATCGAGCGCCATGCCGACGACCATGCGCAGCCGGCCCTGGGTCACGCCTTCGGTGAGCGGATAGATGGGCGTGAGATGATCTTCGAACGCTGGGCGCGACAGTGGATCGACGCGACGGTATTCGGGATGCACGATTTCCAGCCCTTGCGGGCCGCGGCGCGCCTCGCCGAAGCAGCGAATACGCGCGCCGCGCGCCAGGCCATTTTGCTGCTGGGCGGTGAAGTAGAAGAATCGCAACGTGAGAAAGCCGGAGCCGTCGCCGATCCTGCACAACATTTGCCGGCGGCCGCGAAATAGCACCTCGGTGAGCAACACTTCGCCTTCGACGGCAGCCCGCTGTCCGGGGCGCAGCTCGCCCAAGGGAACCACGTGGGTGCGATCCTCGTAGCGCGACGGCAGGAGAAACAGCAGATCCTGGGTGGTCTGCACTCCCAACGCGCGCAGCCGCGACGCCAGGGCATCGCCGACGCCGCGCAGCACAGTGACCGGATTCGATGCGGTCACGGACGCGCTAGAGAGCGACAATGCACTCCACTTCGACCTGCGCGCCGCGTGGCAGTGCGGCCACGCCGATGGCGGCGCGCGCGGGATACGGCTCGCGGAAGTACTCGGCCATCACTTTGTTGACGAGTGCGAAGTGGGATAGATCGATCAGGAAAACCGTCGCCTTGACCACGTCGTCGAGGCTGGCGCCGGCGGCGATGACAATGGCCTTCAGGTTCTCGAAAACCTGGCGCACCTGCGGCTCGATTTCCGCCGAGACCAGCTCCTTGGTCTTAGGATCCAAGGGAATCTGGCCGGATACCCAAATGGTGTTGCCGACGCGCACGGCCTGCGAATAAACGCCGATGGCGGCGGGTGCGTGCGGAGTCGAAATGATTTGTTTGCTCATAGTCCTGTGTGGGTCGTATAGGTCTTCGGGTTAGGCCAGGGTGCGGAATACGCGCTGCACGTCGGGCATGCGCCGGATGGTTTTGATGACTCGCGCCAGATGTTTGCGATCGTGTACCTGGAGCTGAAATTTGAGAGAGGAGCTGCTCACGTCGCGTTCTTCCAACGACACCTGATCGATATTGGTTTCGGTTCCCGCAATGCTGGAGGCGACCGCTGCGAGCACGCCCACCCGGTTGTTGATCTCTAGCTGGATTTCGCAGCTGAACAAGCGTCCTTCGGGCACTTCCCAGGCCACCGACAGCCATTTTTCCGGTTGCTTGCGATACTCGGCGAGATTACCGCAATTCTGCCGGTGAATCATTACGCCGCGCCCAGCACTCAAGTAGGCCATGATGGGATCATTCGGGATCGGGAAGCAACAGCGCGCATAGGTGACCAGCAAACCTTCGGTGCCGGAGATCATGAGCGGGCTGCCGTGCCCTCCGACAGGCTGAGCCGCGCCGTTGCCGCCGGCGCCGTCACGCGCAGGGTGCAATCGGCGTGCGACCAACGGCGCCAGGCGCTCGCCCAAGCCGATTTTCTCATACAGCTCGGCGGCATCCTTCAAGTTCAACTCTTTGACCACCGCATCGATGTCGGCCGCGGGAATCTTCTTCAAGTTCAGCGAGAATTCCTCGAGCGCCAATCCCAGCAAGCGTCGGCCGAGCTCCAGTGCCTCGCCGCGCTTCAGATTCTTCAGATAGGTTCGGATCGCGGCGCGGGCCTTCGCCGTCACCAGGAAGCTGGACCAAGAGGGATTGGGCGTGGCGCCCTTGGCCGTGATGATTTCCACGGTTTGACCGTTGCGCAACGGCGTGCGTAGCGGCACCAGACGCCGGTCAACTTTCGCAGCCACGCAACGATTGCCGACATCGGTGTGAATGGCGTAGGCGAAATCCACCGCGGTGGCGCCGGTGGGCAGCCGCAGTATTTTTCCCTTCGGGGTAAACACGTACACCTTGTCCGGGAACAGATCGACCTTGACGCTCTCGAGGAATTCCTCGGAGCTGCCGCCCTCCTGAATTTGTACCAGGCTGGCCAGCCATTCGCGTGCGCGGTCGTGTTCGATGCCGCCGAAGCTATCGCCGCCGGATTTGTACTTCCAATGCGCGGCAATGCCGGATTCCGCTACGCGATGCATTTGCTCGGAGCGGATTTGGACCTCGATGGGCACGCCATTCGGACCGAACAAGGTGGTGTGCAATGACTGGTAGCCGTTTACCCGCGGTATGGCGATGTAATCCTTGAAGCGTCCCGGCATGGGCTTGTAGGTGCTGTGCACCAGCCCCAAGGTGCGGTAGCAGGTGTCGGCGCTGTCGACGATGATGCGAAAGCCGTACACGTCAACCATCTCATTCAGGGAGATTTTCTTGTTCTGCATCTTCTTGTAGATGCTGTACAGATGCTTCTCGCGGCCCTCCACTTCGCCGCCGATCTGCGATTTCTGCAGAGTGACTTTGAAGGTCTCGGCAATCTTGCCGATGAATTCCTTTTGATTGCCGCGCGCACGTTTCAGCTCGCGCTCGAGCACCTTGTAACGGTAGGGATACAGCGCGCGGAAACCCAAGTCCTCGAGCTCGAGCTTGACGGCATACAGGCCAAGTCGCTCGGCGATGGGCGCGTAGATCTCCAAGGTCTCGCGGGCGCTGCGCCGGCGTTTTACCGGCGGCATCACTCCCAAGGTGCGCATGTTGTGCATACGATCCGCAAGCTTGACCATGATGACGCGGATGTCGCGCACCATGGCCAGCAGCATCTTGCGGAAGCTCTCCGCCTGAGCCTCCTGGCGATTCTTGAACTGAATCTGATCGAGCTTGCTGACGCCATCGACCAGCTCGGCCACCACCTGGCCGAAGATGGACGCTATCTCTGCTTTGGCGGTGGGCGTGTCTTCGATGACATCGTGCAAAATGGCCGCCACCAAGGTGTCGGCGTCCAAGCGCAGGTCGGCGAGAATGTCTGCCACCGCCACCGGATGGGTGATGTACGGTTCACCCGAAACGCGCTTCTGGCCACGGTGTTTTTCCGCGCCGAATTCATACGCTTCGCGCACCCGCTCGACCTGCGCGGGCGATAGATAGGCTTCGAGTTTGTCTAAGAGCTGGCTGATCCCGGTGGAGCGTCTTCCACCGGGTAGGAAACCGAGTATGGAAGACGCATAGTCCATCGCCGCTCTTGGAGGGGGCCGGGTCTAGCTAGTCCCCTAGGCCGAGTTGCGGTGCGCGGAAATCCGACGGCATGTCGAGCTCGCTCACCGGCTGTTGAACCGGCTCTTCGGTCTCTTCCAACATTTCCAGCGTGATATTTCCGGCAGCAATCTCGCGCAGCGCCACTACAGTCGGTTTGTCATTCTCCCATTCCACGGTCGCTTCCGCGCCGTTGGCGAGGCGCCGGGCGCGCTTCGCGGCCAACAACACCAAGTTGAATAGATTGGGTTCGTTCTGCAGGCAGTCTTCGACTGTGATACGCGCCATACACTAGGGTTCCGTACGAGGGATTGTAAGGATAGCAGAAAAAGCGCCGATCAGGCCACCGGTTGCACCAATCCCGAGGCAAATCGTGCAACTTCGGGCCTGGTCGCGAGCAACGAGCTGCCACGGTTCTCGACGATGGCCCATAAGTCCTCGAGCGCCTGCTCAAAGCGATCGTTAATGACCACGTAGTCGAATTCGTCCCAATGACCCAAATCCTGTGCCGCGTCGCGCAGGCGGCGTTGAATGACCTCCTCGGAATCAGTGCTGCGCGCCTTGAGCCGCTGCTCCAAGGCGCTGCGCGACGGCGGGAGAATGAAAATGCTGCGCGCTTCCGGCAATCGAGCCCTGACCTGGCGCGCGCCCTGCCAATCGATTTCCAGCAACAACTGCTCGCCATTGGCCAGCGCTTCTTCCACGGCGCGTACACCGGTTCCATAGCAGTTGTCGAATACCTGTGCATGCTCGAGAAACTCGTCGTGCGCGAGCATTTCCTCAAAACGCTGCATGGGCACGAAGTGATAGTCGCGACCGGGAATCTCGTTGGGCCGCGGCTTGCGCGTCGTATAGGAGACGGAGAAGCGGATACGCGGCTCGCGCTCCATCAGGGCCTTGACCAAGCTGGTCTTGCCCGCACCCGAGGGTGCAGAAACCACGTACAGGCGGCCGCGCTGCATCGGATCGCTACTCGATGTTCTGCACTTGCTCGCGCATTTGCTCGATCAACACTTTCATATCGACGGCCGCGCGGGTGGTTTCGATGTCCTGAGACTTCGAGGACAGAGTATTGGCTTCGCGATTGAGCTCCTGCATCAGAAAATCCAGGCGCCTTCCGGCGGGCTCCGATCCCGAGAAAGTCTTGCGAACTTCGGTCACATGGCCGCGCAGGCGGTCTATTTCCTCGTCCACGTCGAGCCGCTGCGCCAGGATGGCCAGTTCCTGCTCCAGTCGATCGTGATCGACATCGCTCACCAGAGTGGCAATTCGCTCCAGCAGTTTGGTGCGCATGCGCGCACGCACCTCCGGTAATCGGTCCGCGACGCGCGCCGAGAATTCGAGCAAGCCGTTGCAGCGCTGATCGAGTGCCTCCCGCAGGCGCCCTCCTTCACTGTCGCGAAAGCGGCCGAGTTCGGCCAACGCATCGCCGAGCAGTGGGTGGGCGGCGGCAATCATCGGTGCATGATCTCGGGCCGCGTCGCGGATCACGCCGGGCCAGCGCAGCAAGTCCAGCGCGTCGATGCGGGCCGCGGCTCCGGCCTGCGCGGCAATATGTTGAACCCTTTGCGTCAGGCTGCTGAGCAACTCGGCGTCCACTTCGAGCACGCCTGACGGCACCGCGGGACGAAAATGCAGCGAACACTCGACCTTTCCGCGGCGCACCGCGGCGGCAATAGCCTGGCGAAATTCCGCCTCGGCGGCGCGAAATTCCTCGGGCAAGCGGCAGCCCACCTCCAAAAAACGATGATTGACCGTTTTCAATTCCCACGCCAATGATCCCTGTGGGAACTGGCGCTCGCGTCGCGCAAAGCCGGTCATACTACGAATCATAGGGGTCTGCGCTAGAATCGGTCATAATCCTGACCGTCAGTTTAACAGACGCCCGGGAGCAGACATTGCAGATCGAGACCGCGGATGTCAGCCTCATCGGCCACCGTGAAGAGAATCAGGATCGAGTTGCAGTGGCGGCCGCGGATAACTCTGTGCTGCTCGTCGTGATCGACGGCATGGGCGGCCACGCGGAAGGCGCGCGCGCCGCCGAAACTGCGTTATCGACGCTGCTCGAAGCGTTTTGGCAAACACCCCATCCGATATTCGATCCGCTGGGGTTCCTGCATTTGTCGCTGGGCCGCGCGCATGAGGAAGTGGTGAAGCTCGGCGTGGGCTTGAGTGTCGAAGCGCGGCCGCGCGCGACCTGCGCGCTGTGCCTGGTTCAGGACTCGGCGGCCTATTGGGCGCACGTCGGGGATAGCCGTGTGTATCAAATGAGGGCCGCCCAGGTGTTGGAACGAACCCGCGATCACAGCCACGTCGAAGTACTGCTGCGCGAGGGATTGATCACCGAGGCCGAGGTTCACGGCCACCCCATGCGCAACTACGTCGAGTGCTGCTTGGGCGGCGACGCGGCGCTCCCGGAGATGACCATATCGACGCGGCGCAAGCTCAAAGCGGGCGACGTACTGCTGCTGTGCACGGACGGCTTATGGGCTAATTTGCGCGACCCGGATTTCGTGCGCTTCGCTCAAGCCGGCGGCAAATCGTTGCGCGAATCGCTGGTTGAATTGGGCGAGCAAGCGGTGGAGGCCTCCAAGCCCTACAGCGACAACACGAGTGCGGCGGCGCTGCGCTGGAAGGCGGCATGAGCGTCCGTCCGAGCGGCCGCGCGCACGACGAACTGCGCGAATTGAGTTTCGAGCGCGGCTACACCAAGCACGCGGAGGGTTCGGTGCTGGTGGGATTCGGCGCGACCCGCGTGCTGTGCACCGCCAGTATCGAGGACAGCGTGCCGTCATTTCTGCGCGGTCAGGCGCAGGGCTGGGTCACCGCCGAATATGGCATGCTGCCGCGAGCCACCCATACGCGCTCGGGGCGCGAAGCGGCGCGCGGCAAACAAACCGGCCGCACTCAGGAGATTCAACGGCTGATCGGTCGCGCGTTGCGCGCGGTGGTCGACCTCAAAGGCTTGGGGGAGCGCACGGTAACCATCGACTGCGACGTGCTGCAGGCGGACGGTGGCACGCGCACGGCGGCCATTACCGGCGGCTTCGTGGCGTTGGCGGATGCCATCGACACTCTGCTCAAGCGGCGGGCCATCGCATCCAACCCGCTGCATGGCCAGGTCGCTGCCGTATCGGTGGGCATTTATCGCGGCACTGCGGTACTCGACTTGGACTACGCCGAGGATTCGAACGCGGAAACCGACATGAACGTGGTCATGAACAGCGGCGGTGCCTTCGTCGAGGTGCAAGGCACTGCTGAAGGGCATGCATTTCGCCGCCATGAACTCGATCAGATGCTCGATCTCGCGAGCGCAGGAATAGCTCGGCTGCACGCCGCGCAGCTCAACGCGCGTGCTGCGTAGGCCGCTCATTGTTGCTACCGGCAACCCGGGCAAGCTGCGTGAGTTCGGTGCCTTACTGAAGGATTTGCCGTTCGATCTGTGCGGCCTCGGCGAGCTGGGAATTCCCGCGCCCGAGGAATCAGGCTCGAGCTTCCTCGACAACGCCCTCTTGAAGGCGCGGCATGCCGCGGCTGCAGCGGCGAGCGTGGGGCTGCCGGGTGTGGCAGCCCTCGCAGATGATTCGGGGCTCGAGGTCGACGCCCTTGGCGGGGCCCCGGGGATTTATTCGGCGCGCTACGCCGGCAGCGGCGCCGAGGACTCGGCGAATAACGTGAAGCTTTTGGACGCGCTCAAGAGAACGCCGCCGGATCAACGCCGAGCGCGTTATCGATGCGCCTTGGTATTCGTGCGCAGTGCCCTGGATAGCGCGCCGTTGATCGCCGAGGGCGTATGGGAGGGGCTTATTCTTGACGAACCGCGCGGCTCGGGCGGATTCGGCTATGACCCCTATTTTTTCCTTGCAGAATTGGGGCTGACGGCGGCCGAGCTCGATGCGACGACGAAAAATCGTCTCAGCCATCGCGGCATCGCGATGCGCGCCCTGCGCGATCGATTGGCTGCAGGCGCGTGATTGTGGAGCCGTCACTGGCCCTGTACGTACACATGCCTTGGTGCGTGCGCAAGTGCCCCTACTGCGATTTCAACTCGCACCAGTTGAAGTCCGCAGAGCCGGACGGTACGTACATCGATGCGCTACTTCGAGACTTCGACCTGGAATTGCCGCGCTTGGCCGGTCGCAGGATCGACACGGTGTTTTTCGGCGGCGGAACGCCCAGCCTGTTCCAGCCGGAAGATTTCGGCCGGCTGCTCAGCGAGCTGCGGCGGCGGATTGCCTTTGCGGATGATGCGGAAGTGACCATGGAGGCCAATCCCGGCACCATCGAACGCGGCCGCTTCTCTGGTTACCGCGATGCCGGCATCAATCGGGTATCGCTGGGCGCGCAGACCTTTGCGCCGCGGGCGCTTAGCGCTCTGGGCCGCATCCATACCGGCGAAGACACGCATCGGGCGGTCGAAGAATTGCATATAGCAAAGCTCGGCAATTTCAATCTCGATTTGATGTATGCCCTGCCTCAGCAAACCTTGGAGGAAGCGCTCGAAGACGTGCGCACTGCGTGCGCTCTTAAGCCTGCGCATATTTCCTACTACCAACTCACGCTCGAGCCGGGGACCGTGTTTCACACACGGCCGCCGCGGTTGCCGGACGAGGACGAGGCCTGGCAGATGCAAATCGCAGGGCAGAAACTGCTGGCGAACGAAGGCTATGTGCAGTACGAGGTCTCTGCGTACGCACGCGAGGGCGCACGCTGCCGGCACAATCTCAATTACTGGCTGTTCGGGGACTATCTGGGGATTGGGGCAGGCGCCCATGGCAAGCTCAGTCTGACGCTGCCGCAAGGCATCTTGCGGACCTCGAAGCCCAAGCAGCCCCGTGAATATCAGGAACAGGTGCGCCGCGCGTCGCCGCGCGAGGGCGTAGCCGCCGACGCGGCCATCGGGGAGAGTTCTTTCATTGCGCCCAAGGATTTACCGTTCGAATTCATGTTGAACGTATTGCGGCTGAACGAGGGCTTTTCGGTGCGCGACTACCGGATCCGGACAGGGCTGGAAATGGCATCCATCGAGAGCAAATTGGTTGCAGCGCAGCAGCGGGGGCTGATTACGACCCGGGCGGGCGGCTGGCGGCCCACCGAGTTGGGGCGCCGCTTCCTAAATGATCTGCAGGCAAGTTTCCTTCCTTAAAGCTTATGCACACCGGGGGTCGTACCCCGCACAAAGGGGTACCTACAGCACATTGCGATTAACGTAGGTCACATGCGTCTCGTAACCTATTGATATAAAAAGATAAAGCGACTTGTCTATTTTTTGACCAAGTTAACAATTACTCGAAATTGCGCCGTCGGCATTGAGCGACTTGGCGACCATCCACAGACTTATCCACAGATATTGTGGACAACACGCAACTGACTGTCGCATAAGGCCTTATGTCATGGATGTTGTGGCGAAATGGTGCGTGCGCTACCATGGCCGGCTAAGCTTTGTGGGTTGCCTTGTAAGGTGACGCGCAAACGCTGAGGCAATTCAAGGCGTGGCGCCGAGCACCGTTGTGGGCTCGTCGATTCTGCCGTCAACGATACGAGGTTCCCATGAAATCCGGCATTCATCCCGAATATAAACTCATCGCAGTGACCTGTACCTGCGGCAATAAGTTCGAGACTCGCTCGACTATCGGCCAGGATTTGCAGGTCGAAGTTTGCTCCAATTGCCATCCGTTCTATACGGGCAAGCAAAAAGTTGTGGATACCGGCGGCCGCGTCGATAAATTCCGCAAGAAGTATGCGGCGGCAGCGGCGACCGCGGCGGCCACCGCGACGGCAGCGAAAGCCTAACCACCCGTCGGCCGCAAGGCCGCGCGAGTTTCAGCTTTGCAAGCTCATGCGCGGATCTGCCTGCAGATCCGCGCATGAGTTTGTGCGCGCCTTCGATGCGCTCCCTTGATTCCGATGTACGGCCGTGCAAGGCTGCGGGTCCCAAACGTCAACCCATCCCCGTCGGATAAGCGCATGAGCACGAAATACGAACTGAAGAATCTAGCGAACGGAAAGACGAGCCAAATGAACGCTATCACGGGGACCATCGGACCCGAGGCGCTCGATATTTCCGCTCTGATGAAGGAGCAAGGGATCTTCACTTTCGATCCCGGCTTCATGGCCACCGCCAGCACCGAGAGCAAGATCACCTACATCGACGGCGATGCGGGCATGCTCTTATATCGCGGCTATCCGGTGGAGCAACTCGCTGAGAAATCGAGCTATCTCGAAGTGGCCAACCTCCTGATCAACGGCAGTTTGCCTACCAAGACGGAGTTGTGCGCCTTTCAGAATTCCATCATGCGGCACACCATGGTGAACGAGCAATTGCTGCGGTTTTTCCAAGGCTTTCATCACGACGCGCACCCCATGGCCATGGTCTCCGCAGTGGTGGCCTCGATGGCAGCGTTTTATCACGACACCACCGATATCGAAGATCCGCGGCACCGGGAAATTTTCGCCCACCGGATTATTGCGAAGCTGCCGACCATCGCCGCCGCCGCCTACAAGCACACGCTGGGTCAGCCTTTCATCTACCCGCGCAACGATCTACGCTACTGCGCGAACATGCTGAATATGTTCTTCGCGGTGCCCTGCGAACCCTATTCCATCGATCCGGTGGCCGCCGAGGCGATCGATCTGTTGTTCATCCTGCACGCGGATCACGAGCAGAACGCCAGCACCTCGACAGTGCGGCTGGCCGGCAGCACCGGCGCGAATCCCTATGCCGCCATCTCCGCGGGAGTGTCCGCGCTGTGGGGGCCCGCGCACGGCGGCGCCAACGAGGCCGTGCTCAATATGCTGGACGGAATCGGTTCAGTCGCCAACATCGATAAGTTTTTGGCGCGGGTTAAGGATAAGAACGATCATGTGCGCTTGATGGGATTCGGCCATCGTGTGTACAAGAACTTCGATCCGCGCGCCAAGATCATCCGCGGCATGTGTTATCGCGTACTGGAAAAGCTGGGCAAGACCAATAATCCGCTGTTCGAACTGGCGCTGCGATTGGAAGAGTATGCGCTGAAGGACGATTACTTCGTATCGCGTAAGCTGTATCCAAACGTCGATTTCTACTCCGGCATCATCTATAGCGCGCTCGGTATTCCGCGCTCTATGTTCACCGTGATGTTCGCGATCGCGCGCACCGCCGGCTGGGTGGCGCAGTGGCAGGAAATGGTGTCCGATCCGCACATGAGAATCGGCAGGCCGCGCCAGCTATATACCGGCCCTACCCAGCGAGACTATCAGCCCATCGATAAGCGCTGATCGATGCGAAGTCACGCGCAGGCTGGTTTGACCGCAGTGGCGGCGCTGTTGCTTGGGCTCGCTGCGAATGACGCGATAGCGGACGCCTGTGCGAATGCCTCAGGTCCGGTCGCGCTAGGCAGCGTGCAATGGAACGGCTGGGGGCGAGCCCTCGATAATGCGCGCTACCAGCCGGAGCCGGCGATTCGCGCCAGCGATGTCTCGAAGCTGGCACTGAAGTGGGCGTTCGGCTACTCCAACGGCACCGAGTTCGGCCAACCCACCATCGTCGATGAGCGTCTATTCGTCACGAGTTCGGCGGGGCGCATTTACTCGCTCGACGCAAAAACCGGCTGTACCTACTGGACCTATGATGCGGCCGCGGGCAGCCGCACAGCGGTGACCATCGGCGAACTGGCGCGCAAGCGAGTGGTACCGCTGCCCCGTAAGCTGAAGCGCACCCTCGCGCACCTTGATGTCATCAAGGCGCCGAGCGCCGCATTCTTCGGCGACGACGCCGGCACGGTGTACGCCCTGGATGCGCAGAAGGGAACTCTGCTGTGGAAAACCCAAGTCGATGCGCATCCGCTGGCGCGCATCGTAGGCGCACCCGTGCTGTTCGAAGATCATCTGTATGTGGCAGTGGCCTCGACAGAAGAGTCCGCTGCCGCCACCTCCGGCTACAGCTGCTGCACATTTCGCGGCAGCGTGGCTGCGCTCGATATCGCCACCGGCAAAATGCTGTGGAAGAGCTACACCGTGCTCGAAGAGCCGCAGCCCACCCATAAAAACAGCGCCGGAATTCAGGAATTCGGTCCTGCCGGCGCCGCCATCACTTCGGCGCCGACCATCGATGGCCCACGCCATGCCTTGTACGTCGCAACCGGCAGCTCGGGAAATGGTCTGGAGCAGTCGCTGACGGACGCCGTCGCCGCGTTCAATTTAACCGACGGGAAACTCCACTGGGTCAAGCAATTAGCGCGGCCGGAAGCCGGAGCGGGCGCCAGCGGCTTCTTGAGTTCCCCGATACTGCGGACCCTGGCAAGCGGTAATCAAATCCTGTTCGTGGGGCAAAAGTCGGGCGCCGTGTATGGCCTGGATCCCGATCATGGCGGCGAGATTCTGTGGCAGACGAGAATTGGCGAAGCGGGCGCGGTGCAACCGGGCGCGGTGCAACCGGGCGCCGTGCAAGCGGGCGCCGTGCCGGCGGCGGGTGCAGCGCTTGCCGGTGCGGCGTCTGCCGCCGCGGGCCCCGTGGTGGCAAGCGTTGGCGTTGCCGGGCGCGCCGGCGGAGTGGCCTGGGGCAGCGCCGCGGATCACCGTAACTTATATGTCGCGCTCTCAGGGGCGCTGGCGCAACCCGCGAATTCTTCCGGCAGTCTGACCGCGCTCGACATGAAGACCGGTATCGCGCGCTGGCACCGCGCCGCACCGGAGCCTGCCTGTACCTGGGGCGAGCACAACTGCTCACACGGACTATCACAGGCCGTCACCGTCATGCCGGGCAGCGCATTCTCAGGCTCGATGGACGGGCATCTACGCGCCTATTCGACCATCGACGGCAAGATTGTGTGGGACTTCGACACGGCCAGGGAATTTCAAACCAAGAACGGTATCAAGGCGAGCGGCGGTCCGCTGGATCACGGCGGAGCGACGATTGTGAACGGTAGCGTGTACGTGAATTCGGGCAACGCGCTGCTCGCCTTCTCAGTTGACGGTAAATAGGAGTCGATAGCTAACCATGGGAACCTTTAAGCGGCTTGCGTTGCTCAGTTGTTATCTATTCGGCGGCTTGAGTCTTGTCGCGGGAGCGAACGCCGCGACCCGTTCCAGCGAAACGGCTCAAGCCTCTTCCATAGAGAATTCGGTGGTGAAGGTTTTCGCCACCATGCGCTACCCAGACACTTTCAGGCCCTGGACCAAGCAGGCGCCCAGTGAGGCGACCGGCTCCGGCGTAGTGATCGAGGGCAAGCGCATCCTGACCAATGCGCACGTCGTGTTGTACGCGACGCAGGTGCAGATTCAGGCGAATGCGGCCGGCGACAAGGTGTCGGCCACGGTCGTGGCCATCGCCCCGGGAATCGACCTGGCCGTGCTGCAGCTCGATGACGCCACGTTCTTCGACACGCATCCACCGGTGGCGCGCGCCGGTAAGCTGCCGCAGATCAAAGATGCGGTATTGGCCTACGGCTTCCCTACGGGGGGCAACTCGTTGTCCATCACCAAGGGCATCGTGTCGCGCATAGAGTTCGTGGCGTACAACTTCCCTGTGTCGGGCTTGCGCATCCAAGTGGACGCCGCCATCAACCCCGGTAATAGCGGCGGTCCCGCCATCGCCGGCGATAAGATGATCGGGCTCGCCTTCAGCAAGTTGGGCGGCGACACGCAGAACATCGCCTACATCATCCCGAACGAAGAGATTGAATTATTCCTCAAGGATATCGCCGACGGCCATTACGACGGCAAGCCGGCCATGTACGACGAGCTGCAAACGTTGGAGAACCCTGCACTGCGCGAGAACTTGAAGCTGGATAAATCCGTCGAAGGCATGGTGGTTCACCGGCCCGACAAGAGCGACGCGGGCTATCCCCTCAAGGAATGGGACGTCATCAGCCGCATCGGCGACACCCCTATCGATAATCAAGGGATGATCAAGCTGGACAAGGACTTGCGGGTAAGTTTCGCCTACATGATTCAGCACGTGGCCAGCAACGGCACGGTGCCCATGTCGATCGTCAGGGCCGGCAAGAGCATGCAGATCAAGTTACCGGTGTCCGCACAGCACCCCACCTTGGTCACGGATCTGCAAGGCAGCTATCCGTCCTATTTCATTTATGGGCCCATGGTGTTTTCGACCGCGACCTGGCAGATGGTCTCGAGCTTTGAAAAGAACGCGGCTCTGCTGCGAATGCTGGGTGCGGTGAAGAACCCGCTGGTGACCCGAGCCTTCGATGCACCGGACGCGGAGAACGAAGAACTGGTGATTGTCTCCTCGCCGTTCTTCCCACACAAACTGGCCAATGGTTACTCGAATCCCCAAGGGTCGGTGGTGTATTCCATCAACGGCACGCATGTGCGCAGCCTCAAGCATCTCGTGTCTTTATTGCGTGACCTGAAGGACCCCTTCGTCAGTATCGAATTCGATCAGAAGGGTAATGAGGCGTTGGTGTTCTCGCGCACGGCGATGCTGGCGGCGACGGACGAAATCCTCACCGACAACGGCGTGCGGGCGCAGGGCTCACCGGATATGACGGCGGTGTGGCAGGAGAAGGCGGGGAAGTAATCCCCGCCTGCGAATCGCAATGCCGGCCTCGATGAGGTCGGTTAGTAGCGGTAGGTCGCCGTCACGCCGACGGTTCGAGGGCGCACGCCGCGTGCGAAGTACTGCTCATCGAAATCCAACGCGATGTCCCGCGATACGAACAATTGCGGATGCGTGTCGGTGACATTGTTGGCGAACACCGAGACGTCGATGCCATCCCAGCGCATGCCGCCGCGCAGGTTCAGATTCCTATTGATCGGCAGTCCGGGAATCGTCGTGTCGTTGAGGCCATTAGCCACGTCCTGGCCCGGCAGCAACGCGGTCTGCGCCGTCTGATACTGGAAGTCGGCGCGCACGTAGGGCGCGCGATCCCGCCATTGCGCGAACACGTATTCGGCGGAGCCGACGAATGACCATGGCGCGCCCAAGAGGCGGTTGCCCTCGCTGACGATCGGGGCAAAATCATGCCCCGAGGAAGGATCCACGCAACGCGTACCGGAATACTGCAGCACGCCGGCGCAGGAGCTCTTGGTGAAACGCGCATCCGTGTAGGCGACGGTGACTCCCAAGGTGAGCGGCTCGATCGGGCGGTACTGGACGTCGATGTCGCCGCCGCGGCTCTGCACTTGGCCCAAGTTCGCCACGAACTGTTCGCCGCAGCTGGGCAGATACACGTTCTGCTGAATGTTCTTCCAGTTGATGACAAAGAGACTGGAATCGATCTGCAGCCGGTGATCTAAGAAAGTGTTCTTGCCGCCGATTTCGTAGCTCCACAAGGAGTCGGACTGGTATTGGCCCGGAACATGCCGATTGCCATCGGCCCCCTGCGGCACACCGATACTTTTCAAGTCGCCATTGCAGATGGTACCGACGCCGACGTTCACGCCGCCGACGCGATAGCCCTTGGCGGCACTTAAGTAGAACATATTGTCGTGATCCGGCTGCCAGGAGAATACACCCTTGGGCGTAACGGGCTTTTCCGAACCGGAGGCTTCGAACGAGGTGGTCGGGCCGCCGCTGAACGCGCCGCCGGCGATGCTGACGCCTTCGTAATCGACCTTGGAGCCACGGACTCCCAAGGTAAGTTTCAAGGTGTCGGTGAATTTGAAGCCCGCTTCGCCGAATATCGCGATTTGCTTGTCGACCACTCGTTGAACGGGGCCGTCGAACAGCACACCGCCCGGGCACGGGTACCCGAGGTACCCTGTGCACAAACCGCCGCTGCCCGGAACTAGCGCGGCATATTCAGCATCGATGGTTGGATCCGCGATGTCTTCCGCCACGTTCTCATTCATATGGGCGTAGAACAATCCCGCGTTCCACGACACGCGGGCCGATGTGTCCTTCGAGGCAATGCGAACTTCCTGGTAGAAATTGCTCTGCTTGTCTCGAAACGGCGCATAGCCGCCATCGAGCGGCGAGCTGGGATACGTATTGCCCAGAAATGACGCGCGCAGGTACTGGGTGTAGTCGGACGTCGAATGCTGACTTCGCGAGTAGTACGAAGTGTTCGAGGTCATCTGTCCGAAGCCCAGATCCCAGTCCACTTTGATGGCCGCGAGCCAGAAAGGATCGGTACTGGGGTTGGGCAGGCGATTGCCATTGCGGTACACATCGTTGCCGGGGTCCGACAAGTTCGGCCAATAGATGGCCGTATCATTGATGTGCAGCTCCTGGTAGTAGAACGAGGGGCTGACGCTGACCGCATCGTTGACCGCCCATTTCAATTCGCCGCGCAACGACGTGGTTTGCTGCCAGTTCGAATTGGTATACACATCGCTGGAGTAGGTCGGCGGGGTCAGGGCGTCGGTGGCAGGTGTCGCCGTGTTCCGGGTGTAGGCCACGCGATCCACGTAGCCGCCGTCGCGCCGAAACGAGGCACTGATGCGAAATCCCAGCACATTGTCGATGATCGGACCGCCGATGGCCGCGCCCAATTCATAGCTGGCGTCGCCACCCTTGGTGGTGCCGAGTTCCGAGCGAAAATACCCCGAATCCTTGTCCAACGTGGGCGAAGGCGTGAGGAACCGTACTACGCCGCCCTCGGCGCCGGCGCCGAACAAGGTTCCCTGCGGACCGCGCAGGACTTCGACATGATCCAGGTCGAACAACGCCGGGAAGGCGTTGACCGCGCCGAATCCGATATGGCGGCTTTGGATCGGTGTGTCGTTGATATAGATACCGGTGGTGGACGCACCGGCTGCGGAGTCGATACCACGGATATTGATGTCCGAGCTTTCGTCATTGTAGTTCGCGGACGAGCCGGTGCCGTTGCGCGAGAAGGCGACGCCCGGGGTCAATCGGGTCACATCATCGATGCTGCGCAGCCCTTGCGCGTCCATTTTCTCCTGGGTGAACGCGGTGACGCTGATCGGAACGTCCTGCAGGCGTTCGCTGCGCCGGGTTGCGGTGACTACCACCTCTTCGAGCGCGCCGCTCGAGGTATCCGCGTCTCCGGCCGCCGCCGCCATGGAAAGCGCCGGCCAGGCTAGCTGTCCTGCCAGGACAATCGGCCATAAGCATCGTTTAATCGTCGTCGCACGCATCGCGCATCCCCTTCTTGTGCCTTTTCCCCACATCGCGTACCGCTATTATTTTGGTTCTTCTGGAATTCCGTTGCGTATAGAAGCCGGGTACAGCTGCAGAGCTTAATACTTCTATTAACCGGCGTTCAAGATTATTAACTATCAATAAACTTCGGCGCTTGCTATTGGCGCTCCGTCAGTGGATGCCCAACCAGCTCCGAGACCTCACGCACGTCCGCGCGCTTCATGGGCCGGCCGTCGACGGGAGAATAGGGAGATTGGCGGATGCCATCGATCGGGAACACCGTGGCATCGACCGTGCGGCCATTGGCGTCGAAGCGCAGTGCGGGATAGTTGATGCTGCGCTCGGCGTCCATTTTGACGCGCCGCTCGTAGAATTCGTGCGGGATGCCGATTTCGAGCAGTTTGATCGCGACCGATTCGGAGGCGTCGGCAAATAAATGCAGATTGATGTCGCTGTAGGGCGTGGCCGTGCCCGTGAGCACCGAGCCCACCAGCCGCGGCTGAAACTCATTCAGCCTACGCATGGTATCCAAGGCGATGCGCCGCTGCTCCTTCAAGGTGTGGTCATGCGAATCGCGGCCGAATAGCCGCTGGTGTTCGCGCAATGCTGCTTCGATCTCGACGTTCTTGGGCAGTACGGCAACATCGTTCACGCCGAGCCGGTCAGCTGCCTTGCGCTTGGCCTGCAGGAAGTCCTCGATACCATGCTCGGCCATGATCCGAGCCGCCTCTAGAGCAAGGGCGCGGCGTAAATCCTCAGCGCGCTGCGAAAACTTTTTGGGCATGATCGCCTTTTAGAATAGCGGCTTATCGCCGACATTCATCGGGTTCGACTGATTGGGTCCTTCGTAAAGTTCCGACTTGGGCAGGTTGCCCTCGATGAATTTCTCCATGATGCCGTTGGGATTGTCCGAACTCGCGAGCAGGCCCGTTTCCGGCGAGATGCGCACGGTGACTATGCCGTCGGGTATGGGCACGCTATGGCGGGGGGCGCCCGCCAGGGCTTCGTGCATGAAATAAGTCCAGGCCGGCACGGCAACGTGCGCCCCTTCCTCGCCCTCGCCCAGTGAGCGATCCTGATCAAATCCGGTCCACACCGTCGTGACCAAGTCGGCGTTGAAGCCATTGAACCAAGCGTCGTGGAAATCGCTGGTGGTGCCGGTTTTTCCGGCGACATCATCACGATTCAACGAGCGGGCACGCACTCCCGTGCCGCGGCGAATCACGTCCTTCATCATGTCGGCCAGCAAATAAGCGATCTGTGGCCGGATGATTTGCGGGGCCAGATTCTTCGCGGGAATCACGGTCTTACCGTCGTGCGGCGCTTCGTCCAAGAAACCTGCAGCCCCCGACCCGCGCGCCGCCGTTGCGCGCGCAGCGCCGCTGGCGGCTACCCCAGCAACTGCACCGCCCCCCAGCGCGCCGTGCTGGCCGGTCGGATCGGAGGCTTGGTCGCATTCGGTGCAGGCGATGGCAGGCGTGGCCTGCCGTAGAACCTTGCCGCCGGCGTCCTCGATGCGATCGATGAAGTACGGGCTGACTTTAAAACCTCCGTTGGCAAAGGTGGCATAGCCTATTGCCACCTGCAGCGGACTCAGTTCGGCGGTGCCGAGCGCCAAGGTCAGGTCATTCGGCAATTGTGATTTGTCGAAACCGAAGCGGGTGACGTAATTCCAGGTGTAATCGCCGCCTATGGCGCGCATCAAGCGCACCGACACCAAATTCCGCGAATGCACCAGGGCCTCGCGCAGGCGAATGGGACCAAAGAAGCGGTTCTCGTTTTCCCGCGGCCGCCACGCCTGTTCCATTCCGCTCTCATCGATCACGATGGGTGCATCCAGGATGATGCTGGCCGGGGTGTAGCCCTTGTCGAATGCCGCCGCGTAAACGAAGGGCTTGAATCCTGAGCCCGGCTGGCGCCTGGCCTGAGTTACCCGGTTGTACTTGCTCTGGAAGTAATCGAAACCGCCGACCAGAGCGGCCACGGCACCGTCGCGCGGGTCCACCGAAACGAGCGCACTCTGCGCCTCCGGTACTTGCACGAACAGCAGGGACTCCGCAGTGCGCCCCACCGTGTAGATCACATCGCCGCGCGCCAGTACCTCCGATGCCTGCGTCGGCGAGCGATCGACTTTCTCATCAGGCAGCTCGCGCCTAGCCCAAGATAGCTTCTCCCAGGGCAGGTTCACCTCACCCAGTTCCTTGACGTAGATTTTGGCGCTTTTCGTCTCGACTTTAAGCACCACCGCCGGCCGCAGGCCGCCGATCACTGGGAAATCCTCGAGTTGCTCATCCATGTCTGCGGGCGTGGCGAGCTTGGATGCATCGAC
>JAYTXS010000255.1:0-4687 GCA_043742845.1 Gammaproteobacteria bacterium | reverse complement strand
GGAAACGCATCGGCCTTTACACGGTGAGCCTCACAGCATGACTGCGACACCCAGCAAGCGACTGATCTCAGCGGAGCTGATCGAACGAGAAAATGCGCCGCTTGTGGCTGCATTGAACGCGGACTACGAGGCGTTGGCGCTTCAATTGCAGCGGCGCGGGATCAACATCGAAGCCGTTGCTTCAGCCGTCAGGGAATTCCACGTCGCCATTCCCTCATGGGGCGTGGGTACCGGTGGAACGCGCTTCGCACGCTTTGCGGGGGTCGGCGAGCCACGCAATGTGGATGAGAAAATCGAGGATTGCTCGGTGATCCATGCCCTCTCGGGCGCGACCCCCACGGTATCGCTGCACCTGCCGTGGGACAAAACCACCGACTATTCAGGTTTACGAGAGTACGCCCGCACACTCGGCCTAGGCTTCGATGCAGTCAATTCGAATACTTTTCAGAATCAGCCCGGCCAAGCGCAGTCTTATAAATTTGGCAGCTTGACTCATGCCGATGCCGCTGTCCGTGATCAAGCCATCGCGCATAATCTTGACTGCATTCGTATCGGCGAACTACTCGGATCCAAGGCGCTCACCCTCTGGATCGGCGATGGCGCAAATTTTCCCGGTCAGATGCACCTATCTCGCGCCTACGAACGCTACCTAGAGTCAGCGGTACGCATTTATGCGGGTCTTCCAGATGACTGGCGCCTGTTGATCGAGCACAAGATGTTCGAACCTGCATTTTATGCCACAGTGATCCAAGACTGGGGCAGCTCACTCCTTGCCGCCCAGACTCTCGGGCCGAAGGCGTATTGCCTCGTCGATCTGGGACATCACGCGCCTAACGTCAATATCGAGATGATCGTCGCGCGGCTCGTTCATGCACGGCGCCTCGGCGGATTTCATTTCAATGATTCGAAATACGGTGACGATGATCTCGATGCCGGTTCGATCGCTCCGTATCGTCTATTTCTCATCTTCAATGAACTTGTCGACGCGGATATTCGCAAGGTGCCCGACTTCCGCCCTGCTCATATGCTCGACCAGTCGCACAATGTAACGGATCCAATTGAGAGTCTCATGAGCAGCGCAATCGAACTTACTCGTGCCTATGCGCAGGCACTGCTCGTGGATCGAGCGGCCCTCGACGAATTCCAGAATCGGAACGATGCCCTCATGGCTGCACAGACTCTCAAGCGCGCTTTCACCACCGATGTGAGCCCGATTCTGGCTCGAGCGAGGGAAAGCGCGGGCGCCGCAATCGACCCGGTCGCTGCGTTTCGGTCGAGCGGCTATCGGGGCGATGTGTCGAAACGGCGCCCACCCACGCAGACCTTCGGGAGCGGCATCGTTTGAACGTGGCGCCCCGCGTCGGACGGACCGTGTCCATTGGGTTCTTTAGTATCGGTCTCAGCACCTATTGGACGCAGTACGCGGGGCTCAAGGAAAGACTCGCAGGCTACGCCGGACAGATCTCGGACCGGTTGTGCCGGCCTGACGTCGATCTGGTGGATCTCGGTATGATCGACAGTCCGCAGAAGGCGGTCGACGCTGGCCATGCCCTTCGCAAGGCCGACGTAGACATCATCTTTCTCTTCGCCGCGACGTACGCGCTGTCTTCCACCGTGCTTCCGGTTGTGCGACGCGCAAAGGTGCCGGTCATCATTTTGAATTTGTCGCCTGGCGCTGCCATCGATTATGAATCTTTCAATCGGCTGCCCACCCGCACTCAAATGACTGGCGAGTGGCTCGCTTGGTGCGGCTCCTGCCCTGTTCCGGAGATCGCCAATGTACTTCAGCGATCCGGAATCTCTTTCTTCCAGATCAGTGGGCATTTGGACGATGCAAGCACTTGGAATCAGATCGACGACTGGGTGGATGCCGCTCGTGTCGTCCAAGTGATGGAACACAATCGGTTGGGCGCCATGGGAAATTATTATGGAGGGATGCTCGACGTCTACTCTGATTTCACGCAGCAGTGCGCCTATTTTGGTGGGCATATCGAAATCATTGAAGTGGGCGAGTTGGCCGCACTGCGGCGTAATGTTACTGACAGCGACGTTAAGATGCGCGTCGCGCAGGTTCTGGCCACGATGGATGTCCGGGTCGACGCAACATCGGAAGAACTGATTGGCGCTGCGGCGACCTCGGTGGCCCTGGACCTCCTTGTTGAACGTCATGACCTGGGCTCGCTGGCTTACTACCACACGGGAGTTGGTATTCCTGAGAACGAAGAGGTCATTAGATCTATCATTCTCGGCACTAGTTTGTTGACTGCCCGGGGCATACCGGTCGCAGGGGAATACGAGATCAAGAATGTGCAGGCCATGAAGATCATGGACGCCTTGGGCGCCGGAGGCGCCTTTACCGAATACTACGCCGTGGATTACTCCGACGACGTGATTCTCATGGGACACGATGGTCCCGGCCACCTCGCGATCGCGGAGGGCAAAGTCAAAGTACGGTCGCTTCGGGAGTTTCACGGAAAGGTGGCTCATGGGTTGTCGGTCGAGATGTCCGTCAAACGCGGACCAGTCACGCTTCTCGCCGTCGTTCAAACGCGCGAAGGCAAGTTGGCCCTGCTTACCGCGGAGGGGGAGTCGGTGGCCGGCCCCATCCTGCAAATCGGCAATACAAACAGTCGGTATAAATTCCCATTGAGCGCGGGAGACTTCATGAATCAATGGAATTCTCACGGACCGGCCCATCACTGGGCGCTCGGCGTCGGGCACGTGTCGGGGAAAATTCAGAAGGTTGCGTATTTGCTAGGGATGCAGTGGATTCGCGTGTGTTAGCCCGAACGACCGAGCAGTCGTATTTGCGATGTAATTGGCCGGATCGGGATGACGGTGACTTGGCAGACTTACGGATGTCGATTCGTGGCGGCGTGTGGTCCGCTCAGACAATAAAGAGGGAAATAGAAAGGAGTCTGCGCATATGATGAAGAGGATAAGCCGGCGCGAGATATTAAAGTTCGCAGCCTTTGGAACAGCTGTGATCGGTGTACCGCAACGCGCTTTCAGTGTCGATGCGAACAATGCTCAAGACATGATCCGCGGTTTCGATTCGCCGCCCGACGATACTCGCCCGTGGGTTTACTGGTATTTTATGGACGGCAATCTTCGCCGCGAAGGTATGGAGGCGGACCTCGCTGCGATGAAACGAGCCGGGCTCGGCGGCGCGATCTACCTCGAGGTGGGCATCGGAGTCGAACCTGGTCCAGTAGAGTTCATGAGCGACCCCTGGCAACAGTTGCTGGGCAATGCCTTCGAGGAAGCAGATCGGCTGGGGTTGCAGATATCTTTGGGCGCCGGGCCCGGCTGGTGCGGCACGGGCGGACCCTGGATGACGCCGGACCGCTCGATGCAGCACCTTGTGGCGAGCACGACAGAGGTTCGCGGACCCGTTGCGTTCAACGCCTTGTTGCCTCAACCACCGCCGCGCACCCCGTTTTTCGGCACGGAATCGCTCTCACCCGAACTTCTACTGGTCTGGCAACAATTTTACCGCGATGAATACGTGCTCGCCTTCCCAACACCGGCGGCTACGGCGATGATCGCCGATATCGATGAGAAGGCGCTCTACACGAGGGGGTCGTACTCCTCACAGATCGTGGGTCCATTCGCCACCCGTCCGTGGGTGCGTACCTTTTTGCCAAGTGAGACCGAGTTCAGTCCCGTTGCAGGCGCGCACTGTGTGGCCTCCCGCGCCGTGGTCAATATCAGCGACAAGCTCTCGCCGGGTGGCACGCTGGCTTGGGAGGTGCCGGCGGGAAATTGGACGATAATGCGCTTTGGCCGCACGCTGACCGGTCAAACGACGCGTCCTTCGCCCAAGCCAGGGTTGGGCCTCGAGTCCGATAAGTTCGATAGAGCCGCGATTGACGCGCACTTCGATGCCTACATAGTTCCGCTGCTCAAGAAGACGGGCGCGCCTCGACATCGAGGGCGCGGGCTGGTAGCCCTACATTTTGATAGCTGGGAGATGGGTTCGCAGAACTGGTCGCCTCGCTTTCGTCAGGAATTCGAACGCCGTCGCGGTTACGATCCGCTCGCCATGCTGCCAAGCTTTGCCGGTCTCGTGGTCGATAGCCCCGAGGTTTCGGAGCGGTTTCTCTGGGATGTTCGACAGACTGCAAATGAACTTGTTTGTCAAAATCAAGCGGAACGGTTGCGCGAACGCGGAAAGCAAGTCGGACTGTCGCTCGAACTCGAGCCTTACGACCTCAACCCCGCGGCCGATCTGGATCTCGGAGCGTCCGCGGACCTGCCGATGGCAGAGTTCTGGACGAAAACATCGAATTCTCCGCCCACCGACTTCAGCCTCGCGGAAGCCGCCTCAGTGGGTCACACCCAAGGCCGCAGAATCATCGGCGCGGAGGCCTTCACGGCGACGATGGACGAGCAATGGCACCAGCATCCCGCCACCATGAAGGCGCAGGGCGACTGGGCTTTTTGCCAGGGCATCAATAAGTTGGTAATTCACCGCTTCCAGGCGCAGCCGTGGCTCGATCGCTTCCCTGGGATGACGATGGGAACTGACGGCGGCTACGGCGTTCATTGGGACCGCACGCAAACGTGGTGGGACTTCGTTCCCGCCTATCATCTCTATCTGTCGCGTTGCCAATCGATGCTGCGCCGAGGTTTGTTTGTCGCTGACATTCTTTATCTCACGCCGGAGGGGGCGCCCAATGTATTC
>JAYTXS010000254.1:0-2717 GCA_043742845.1 Gammaproteobacteria bacterium | reverse complement strand
TTTTCCTCCTACTCGCAGAAGGTACTGATCGCCCTGTACGAGAACGAGATTCCGTTTAGCTTCCGAATGCTCTCGTCCGAGGAGCCGGAAAACGGCGCGGAATTCGCCGCACGTTGGCCGATCAAGCGCTTCCCTATTTTGGTCGATGGCGAGCGAACGATCTTCGCGGCAAGCTCAATCATCGAGTATCTCGACGCGCACTGTCCCGGCCGCGCGCGCTTGATCCCTGTTGATCCGGACCTCGCGATCGACGTCAGAATGATGGACAGGGTGTTCGATAACTACGTCATGGGCATGATGCAAAAAACCGTGCTCGATGCGATCCGAGCGCCTGATGTTCGGGATACCCAGGGAGTGGCGGAGGCGAGTGCGATGCTGGACACCGTGTACACATGGCTGGACGGGCGTATGACGAATCGAGAATGGGCGGCAGGCGACGGGTTTAGCTTGGCGGATTGTGCCGCGGGGCCTGCGCTGTTCTATGCAGATTGGGCGCAGCCGATTCCGCAGCACTTGCCCAACTTAGTCGCGTATCGTCGACGCCTGCTTGCGCGCCCGTCCTTCGCCCGTGCGATTGATGAGGCGCGCCCCTATCGGGCGTTTTTTCCTGTGGGCGCGCCGGATCGGGATTGAGCTATTTCAGCGCGTCGCTATTGATCGGTTCGACGATTGCACGCCCGTTGTGGCTTGCGCGGAATTGCGCGGACGCTTCGTAGGCCGCCTTTCGTACCCGCATGATGGAACCCAGAGGACGATGCGCGGCAATGCCATGCCACGGGCTAAACGAGGTCTGATCATCGACTATCACCGAATGCGCATCGCTCCATGCGGGTTGCGCGGCGACGGTGAGTTGCGCCACGGTTAGGAAGGGACTCATGTCTTCGGGCCACACGGTTGCCGAATTCTCAATGGGCATTTTCTCCAGATTGCGGCATAGTTGCACCCGCACATCCCAAACGGCCGAACGAGTGCGAAAATAGTCGACGACCACCTCACGCAGAGCATTGGGCGAATGCGTAATGTTGACGTGCTGATTCTTGAGGCTCTTGAGTTCGGGGGATTGCGGCGCGAGAGAAATCTTCGCGATGTACTTGCCATACAGGACGGGTACTTGGGTGAAGAAGGTTTCCCCCAGAGGATGAGTAGCCGGATGTCCGCCCAGGCTTTTCAGCGTGCCGCTCTCGCTGCCGAATGCTTCGACGATCTTCTCGGCGCCGCGCAATGCGGTTGCCAAAGCCGACTTGAGACCTGGCGCCTTGTCCGTGGTGCCGGCGAGTAGCTTGAGTTTTTTTAAGAAACTCTTGGCATCCGGCGCCGCAAATGCCGGTCCATTGATCAAAATGAAATCCTGCGTGACAGCGCCCTCCGATCCGGGCAGCCGCTCACCCGCAACCCCGATCACCTTGATCGCCAGCCCACGCGGCGTAGAGACCGTGTCGCTAAGAAGGTCTCCGGGTGTGGAGGAGAGACGCACGATGACTGGATATGTTCCCGCTTGAGCAAACAGGCCTTGCGCCAGTCCCTCCGGCAACTTAGATGGCACGGTCAACGTGCCTTGAAGGATGGCATGGCTCTTCGCGTGCACGCTGCGCAAAGCATGTCGGCCATCTTTGTTGGTGGTCGTGCTGATTTTCATCAGGGTGGCCACCATCTCGGCCGTGGTCTTAGCTTCGTCCGGCTCCGGTTTTTCCATTGCCTGGGCAAATAGGATGGGGTCATTCATGTAGATACCGTAGGCATGGATGCAACTTAGGGGTCGTGCCGTACACCCGCAATCCTGAAAACGGCGCATCGCCTGTAGGATAAACGGCAGACGTGGCCCTCCGTGAAATACCGCTGCACTGCAGCAACTAACCATTTACCATCGCTACAACGTTTAACAGCGCGACTCGAAGACTGAAAAGCTGAACACTTGCGGGCTTTTGTACATCGATGGCGAATGCGAATCATGCGGACACGCTCATTGCTCGGACCTCACGCCGTCAATGGGCAGGGGATGTTCTGGCGCTGACCTGCGCCATGTTCTTCTGTGCCTGGGCTGCCGTCTCCTTGATCCACCTGTCCGGCGAGCGCTATCCCATCGATGCCACGCGGCTGCCCCTTCCGTGGATGCCGATGGGTCTCGCGGTGGGCGTGCTGTATTTCCGCGGCGCCGATCGCTGGCCGGGTGTATTCGTCGGTGCGTCGTTCGCGGCGCTGACGTTGGGCGACATTGCGCCTCTGGCGGTGCTGGTGCAGGCGACATCGGCGACCTTGTTTACGCTGGGAGTCTGCTCCCTACTGCGCGCGTGGCGGGTCAATCTAGCGCTCGAGCGGTGGCAGGACCCGTTGTTATTGTGGCTGGCCGCGGCAATGGGCGGCGCCGCCATGGCCTGCGTCGCAGGAACGGCCGTGCTATGAGCGGTCGGTGTGCAGTCAGAGCGGGCAGGTCATGGCGCTGCACGGGCGCTGCTCGACACCGCCCACCACCCCATCTTCAGTTGGCCTCTGTTGAGTTTTGTTGTCTGTTGGTTTGCCAATTGGACCGGCGGGATGGCGTTGGTCCTGCCGTCGCTGCGGCTGCTGCAAAGATCGGCCCGACAACCGCTCATCCGGCGACCGCGTGAACTATGCCTGATCGCGGTGGTGCTCGTGGGTTGGGCGATTGTCGCGTTCCTGCCGTTGCCGTGGGCCGTGAGCTTGCCGCTGTGCATGGTGGCTCTGGTCCTGGTGACGTG
>JAYTXS010000253.1:0-6208 GCA_043742845.1 Gammaproteobacteria bacterium | reverse complement strand
GGTGTACAAGCAGCTGGAAAATGATACGGATTTCACGGTGTTCAAGGGCGCGGGCTACCAGGGCTTTAATTTCGCCTTCATCGGCAATGTCGGGCGCTACCACACGCCCCTGGATAATGCGGCGCATGCCGACCCGCGCAGTCTTCAGCACCAAGGCGACAATGCACTCTCGGCGCTGAGCGCACTGACGAGCGCTGCGAATCAACAGCCGCCCAAAACCGAATCGGTGTTTTTCGACGGCTTCACTCGCACGCTCATCGCGTGGCCCGCCGGCTACACGCTGCCGGCCGCACTGCTGTCGTTGACTCTGTTGCTGGGCGAGGGAGTCCTATTGCTACGTCGAGCAACCGTCACTTTCCCACAGATGCTATGGGGAGGGTTGGCCATACTCGGCATGCTCGCAGCGGGCTTGGCGCTGTGCACCGGGATCCTGGCCTTGAGTATTGCCGTCGGCAAGGTGCCCGCCTTAAGCGGTGGCTCATGGATCGCGCAGCCTCTGCCCATGCACGTCGCCGCGGCGGCGATCGCGCTGGGTCTAGCCGGCGCGGTCGGCACGTGGGCATCACGACGAGCCGGCTTCTGGGGATTCTGGGCGGCAGCCGCGCTGCAAAGCGCAGTCCTGTCCGTCGCCAGCGCCGTTTGGGCTCCGGGGGCGAGCTTCCCGCCGCTTCTCACCGCGCTCGCCGCAGGTCTCGGCGCGCTGCCCTGTGTCGCGAGTTGGGCAAAATCGAAGACTGCGCCGCCGTGGGCGACCGAGTTCGCCGCCATTTTACCCGCACTCGTATTTTTCGGCGCCGTCTTCCCGATGTTGCAATTCCTGTACGTCGGGTTGGGGAGCCTGGCCTGGCCGCTATCGACGTTAGTGCTGGGCTTGGGCGCGGCCTCGCTGTTGCCGCTGCTGGCCACAGCGTCCCCGCGTGCGAGGCAAGCGCTCACGGTCCTAGCCGCCACTTGCGCCGTGGGTGGTACGCTGCTGACCCTTTATCTGCCCACCTATTCTGCCGATTGGCCGCAGCGGATCAATCTCGAGTACTGGCTCAACGCCGATACCGCCCAGTCGCATTACTTAGCGGTGAGCGATTCTCTGCGGCTGCCGGCATCGCTCGCCGCTGCCGCGCATTTCGATCCCGTGCCTCGGTTACGCTACACAGGAAGCGGCGTTCTGGGATTCAGCGCAGCGGCGCCGCCGTTGACTCTGCCGGCTCCGCAGCTGACGTTGATTTCGTCCACGCCAGGCAAGACCCGTCATTTCACGGTTCACTTGGACTCAGCGCGCGCGGCGCCAGAAGCACTCGTGGTCTTCCCGGCGACTGCGCGAATTGCGAGCGTTGATTTTGCGGCTCCGAACAGTTCGGTGCGCGCGAAACTTCACAGACTTAAAGGCGGTGCCACTTTGCTGGACGTCGTAGGACTGCCCACCGCGGGAGTGGAATTTAGTTTCGATGCGGCCGGGCCGGCGCCGCTAGCGATTCAAGTATTCGACCAGAGCTTCGACTTTCCCGAGGACGGAAGCTTGGCGCACGCTCGGCCCGCGAATGCGACCAGCTGGCAGGATGGCGATGTCACGGTGGTGCAGCGCACCGTTTCGCTCGTCCCGCAGCTGGCCGCCGACAATGAGCGCCACTAACCGTTCTTCGAACTGCTGGCGTGCACCGCCGCAAGCTGCGAGTTGTTGATTTGATGTACGGCGTTGGCTACTGCCTGCTGGCGGCACACCTTCACCAACTCGTTGGCACGAAGATCGCGGGAATCAGCATCCGGACATACCTGTCGGGCAGCGATTTGGATACGACGATACAAATCCTGCAAACCGCTGTTGCTGGTGAGCGCTTCGGTGCTGTAATGAACCACTCGGGTCGGCGCAACGGCAGCAACGGTGTCGGCACTGGCGGCGCCGGCGCCCAACGCACAACCCAAACCGCCTGCCACCATCAGCAGCGCGAGCTTGGCCTTCGAACCCGCAGCGCGGGCAGTAACAAAATGACTCATGACTTATCTCCTTGAGACGGTATTTGACGACACGTATATGAGATAACGCCGCGCCTCGCAGCGTCTGCGGGCCCTCGTCGAGGTCGTCCCGCCCTATGACGGTTTCGTCCCGGAACCCGGGCTTAAGCTGCGCAATGAGCGTCAGTTGCGCTAGGCTTGCCAACATGATCGGAATCGGCACGACTGAGTCACCGGTGCGTCGCTTTGCGGGCGGCCTCACGCCGCGGCAATTTCTCGGAATTGCCTGCCTGTTCTGGGTGTATGTGACACTCTCGAACATTTTGTACGCCTACAGCATGCGCAGCGGCATGGCGCGCATGACGAACTACTCGCTGTTCGCGGCCTGGGATGCCCGTTTGATGCAGCATCTACTGCTACTACCGGTGCTGCTGGTGTCTTTCTGGGCGTCGCTGCGGATTCAGTGGCGGCCGCTCCTGGTCACGTTGCCGCTGCAGCTGGTTTTAGGCTCCCTGTTCGCGGCCTTGGCCTATCCGGCCATGATCGCTTCGCAAATGCTTCTAGGCACCTCGGATTGGCAGGACCATGCCATGAAGCATGTGTCCAATCCCTTGCTCGACCCGTACTTTCTTTCCCTTTGGATGGCGAGTTTCGTCAGCTTTCTACCCACTTATGGATTTGGCCTCGCGTTGATTACGGGCTTGGCCTTGTACACGCGTTTTCGAAATTCGGAATTGCGGCTCGCCGCGCTCGAGCGCGAGTGGAGTGCCGCGCGACTGGCGGCGCTACGCATGCAATTGTCGCCGCACACCCTGTTCAATTTGCTGCACACCATTCGCGGCCACATCGAATGGGACCCGAAAGGCGCTCAGTCCATGGTGGTGCAGCTGGCCGATTTGCTGCGTCGGCTGCTCAATGCCGGTGAGCGCGACTTCTCGAAGCTCAGCGATGAGCTGCAATTCGTCAGGCTGTATTTGGAGCTGCAACAGCGGCGCTTTGCAGATCGCTTGACCGTGATTCTGCCCAAGGCCTCAGAAATTCCCGCCGTGTGGGTGCCCAGCCTGATTCTGCAACCGCTGGTTGAAAACGCGGTGGTCCATGGATTGGCGGGACATCAAGCGCCTGTGACGGTGCGCATCAGCGCACAGCTGACGGATGACGTGCTTACCTTGTCCGTATTCAATACGATCGCCGCGGAAAAACTCGCCGGCGAAGAAGGCATCGGGCTCAACAACGTGCGCGAACGCCTCGCCGTGCAATTCGAAGGACGGGCGGGACTCGCCGCCGCCGGCGCCAACGGTCAGTGGCGCAGCCAAATTACGATACCGGCGATACATCATTCGCCGGTGCACGAAAAGCGCCGTGCCGAGGCGCTGATCGAGGCATGATGGATGTCATCATCGTCGATGATGAACAAGCCGGCAGGCGCACCTTGCGCGAGTACTGCGAGGCGGAAGGCGATTTACGCGTGGTTGGCGAGTTCGGCGACGGCGCCACCGCGCTGGCGGCGATCCGCGCGCAGCAGCCGCAACTGCTGTTCCTCGACATTCAAATGGATCCCTTGAATGGTCTTGACCTCGCGCGCGCGCTCGAGCCATCGCAACTGCCGTCCTTGGTATTCGTGACGGCCTACGACACGTATGCGCTCGAAGCATTCGAAGTTTGCGCGGTGGACTACCTGCTGAAGCCTTTCGATCAAGAGCGCTTCCGCAAAACCTTGGAGCGGGTCCGCCCGCGCCATGCCAAGTCCGGGGCGGATGAGCGCCAGGCCCTGCTGGCCAGCCTGCTCACGCAGTTGGAGCGCGGCACGCGTCCTTCGGTGGAAGAACGGCCCCGGCTGCTCGCCGAATTCGGCGGCCATTTACACGTACTCGATGCCGCCCACGTGGAAATGATCGAAGCGGATCGCAACTATGTGGTGATTCGGGTGGGCAAGGACAATTTCCATGCGCGCAGCACGCTGCAGCAGGCGGAATTGGCGCTGCGCACACAACCCATGCTGCGCATCAGCCGTTCCTGCTTGGTCAACATGAACTATGTCAAAGAGGTCAATCGCACCCTGCGCGGCGATTTCATCCTGGTGCTTTCCGGCGGCGCGACCGTCACCAGCAGCGAAGGCTTTCGCGGCAAGGTAAAAGAATACTTGAGCACATTGCGCATCGCCTAGATCAAGCCGGCGCATCGCTTTAGATCACACTGACGCATCGCTTAAATCACACGGGTTCACTCATAGGAGTTCTTCGGGCGCGAACGGGGCGAGGAGCTTCAGGCTCAAGCGCTGCAAACGGGTGGTTTCAGGGTCGGTGTACCAAGTCTTCTCCGACCCCGCCTCGCCGCTGATCCATTCGATTTTATCGCTGTGGCCCACCAACTGCAGACGGTAGCTGCCGTCGGCGCTGATGTCATCGAGAAGGCTGGTGACCTGACGGGCGATCTCGGCGCTGCGGATCACGAGTCCGAGTTCGCTGTTGGTGTGTGCCGAACGTGCGTCCATATTCATGGACCCGATGAATACCGTTCTCTGATCGATCACCAGCGCCTTGGCATGCAGGCTGGCGTTGGAGCTGCTAAAGGGATGAAACCGGGCACGCTTCTGCCCGAGCTTCGGCCTCACCTCGGACAGCTCGATGCCGAGTTTGAGCAGAGGTGCACGATAGCGCGAGTATCCGGTGTGTACCAGGGAGGAGTCGGTCGATGCCAGGGAATTCGTGAGTATCCGGATGCTCACGCCCTGGCTCACCAGATCGCGCATCATGGCCATCCCGTCCTTGCCCGGCACGAAGTAGGCGGAGATCACGATCAGTTCT
The DNA here is from genome assembly GCA_043742845.1 of Gammaproteobacteria bacterium. Lineage (GTDB taxonomy): Bacteria > Pseudomonadota > Gammaproteobacteria > Steroidobacterales > Steroidobacteraceae > Bog-1198. Next base: position 1,454 of record JAYTXS010000253.1, on the reverse strand, counting down.
TGCTTGGCCGAGCGCATCAGAGCCGACAGGTTATTGGCAATGGTCTCTTCTCCCTCGGGAGAGGATTCGTTGGCGATTTTCGCCGGCCGATCCGCCAGCACCGTCGCCGGAACCCACGCCAGCTGCACGCTGCCTGACTCCAACTCGTGGCTCAACCAATTGGCATTCTGGGAAATCGCCGCTTCGAGGGGCGCTGCCGAGGCCGGCTCGGCGTCCACCGGGCTCGCCACCGACGCGATGGGGTAGGCGTACTTGCTGTTCCAAAACGCATCGAAGGACGCCGACAGCTCGGGCACGATGGGGCCGGCCGCCACCACGTCCAGATCGATGAAATTGCTCATGGGGTCGCGTGTGAAGTATTGATCGCCGATGTTGCGCCCGCCGGTGATCGCCAAGGAGTTGTCGGCAACGAACAATTTGTTGTGCATGCGGTGATTGATGCGCGGGATATCGCCGGCCGAGGCCACGAAGCGGGTCCAGGTCGCAAATCGCCCGCCGGGAAAGGGATTGAACACCCTGACTTCCACATTGGCGTGTTGGCTCAAGTGCAAGAACCGGCGATCCTCGCCCGCCGTGTTGAGGTCATCGACCAGCACGCGCACCCGCACGCCGCGTTCCGCCGCCAGGCGCAGGTGGTGCAGCAGCAGCCGCGCCGAATCGTCCTGATGAATGATGTAGTACTGGATGTCGAGGGTGCGCTCGGCGTGGTCGGCGAGTGCGATGAGATCGGCCAACACCTCTTCGCCCGACGACAACACCCGAACGCCCGATAAATGCTTGTGGCCGTCCTCCTCGACCGCGACGATACGCCCGAGGGTCGTCGCCTGTGGATTGGGCAGCGCTTCGCTGCGAGATTTCACAACGTGCCGCGGCAGGCCGGCACAGCCGGACACGAGCGCGAGAATCGCGATCGCCGACGTCCAGGTGGCGCTGCGCCTCAACCGCATGCCGCGCCTGGATATAAGCATGCCGGCATCATATCAGGCACACTTTGCGCCCATGCAAACACACCGTCACATTCGCAGCTTTGTCTTGCGCGCCGGCCGCATGACGCACGCACAGGAACGCGCGCTTGCCGAGTTGTGGCCCGCTTACGGAGCCGACGTAGGGTCGGACGCCCTGGATTTTCCAGCGATTTTCGGGCGCCAAGCGCCGCGCTGCCTGGAGATCGGCTTCGGTGTCGGCGAAGTGATCGGCAGTTTGGCGGAGAATCATCCGTACATCGACTATGTGGGGATCGAAGTGCATCGCCCGGGAGTGGGCCGGCTGCTGCTGCGCGCCGCACACTCGCAGCTGCACAACCTACGGGTCATTTGCCACGACGCCGTCGAAGTGCTCGAGCGTTCGATTCAGGATGAGACCTTTGATGAAATTCTGGTCTTTTTCCCCGATCCCTGGCACAAAAAGCGCCATCACAAGCGACGTCTGATCGACCCCGCCTTTACCGCCTCTCT
>JAYTXS010000252.1:0-6168 GCA_043742845.1 Gammaproteobacteria bacterium | reverse complement strand
TCGACGGTATCGCCATGCACGACGAAGACGGTGCCGGTGGCGTCGGAACCCTGCACCGCATTCGGCGGCAAGGTGACGGCTGCTGCCGGTGGTGCGGCCCCCACCTGTCCTCCCTTATCCTGCGGCGAGTCGGCCAGAAACGCCACGCGCACTCCCATTTCGGGCAGGATGCGCGCGTCTTTCTGATCGAGTGCAATGCGCACCGTTACCGTGCCCTTGCTGCGGTCGGCGGTGGGAATCACGGCAATAACATGCGCTGGAATTTGCCAGTCAGGGTAGGCATTGAGTTTGGCGGTAGCCTGTTGATCCGGGTGCACGCGGTTGATGAAATTCTCGTTGACGTCGACCTGAATTTCCAGGGAATCCATATCGACGATGGTACCGATTCCGGTCCGGGTGAAGCCGCCGCCGGCGGAGATCGGTGAAACCATTTCGCCGGGTTGCGCGGCCTTGACCGTGACGATGCCGGTAAAGGGCGCGCGCACGATGGTGTCGTCCATGTTGCGATCGACCACACTCAAGGCGCGCGCCACGACATCGACATTGCTGCGCTGGGTAGCAAGCTGCGCATGCAGCGCGTCGACCGTGGTCTGCGCATTGTCCACTGCCGCCTGGCTGACGAAATGCCCTTGCAAAAGCGTTTTTTGGCGGTGGTAGTCCCGTTCAGCATTCGTGAGATTGACCTGAGTCTCAGCAAGGCCCGCCTTGGCATAGTCGAGCTGGGCACTGGCTTGGTTAAGGGCAGCGCGAATATTTGTATCGTCCAGCTTGGCGATGATTTGGCCGGCCTTGACGTGATCACCCTCCTCGATATCGAGCTCCACCATCTTGCCAGTGATCTTGGACGCCACCGTGGCCTGACGGCGCGCGACGACGTATCCCGACGCATCCAGGATCGAGCCTGCCGCGGCGGCTCCGCTGCCGGCAATGGCCTGCGCCGTCACGACGTGCACCGGCACCGCGGCGGGCCGCGCCCACCACCAAGTTGCAAGACCTGCGGCAACGGCCATCGCAACGGCGACCCCCGCCCAGATCCAGCCTTTGTGGAAACTTGCCGGCTCGCTGCTACGGTCGATGCGCAGCTGATTGAGCAGAGCGGATTTGTCGTCCATGCGGTGTTCGAAGCGCGCCGTTGTCATCCCAAGGATAGGTATCAAAGCACAAAAGCCGGCCAAGACGCCAATGAGGCGCATCGCCGCGGGATCGTCGGGCGTCCTCGCGGTGCTACAGTGACTTTATTTAGAGGTGACCCATGGCGCTCGGCGCCACCATCTACGTGTTCAAGATCGATCTTGCGGACTCGGATCGCGGTGTCTATCAGCCGCTGGAGCTGCGAGTGGCGCGCCATCCGTCGGAAACGGAGGAGCACCTGCTGACGCGCGTGCTGGCGTACTGCCTGGAATATGACGAGGGTATTGCGTTCTCGAACGGCTTGTTCGAGGCCGATCAGCCGGCAATCGCGGTGCGCGACCTGACCGGCGCGCTGCGCGTATGGATCGATATCGGGGCCCCGGAGGCGGCGAGGCTGCATCGCGCGGCCAAGTTGGCGCCGCGCGTGGTCATTTACACGAACAAGGATGCGGTGCAGCTGGCGGCGCGCTTAGGTACAGAACGCATTCATCGCGTCGAGGCGATGGAGCTGTATGCCGTGGATCGCGAGTGGCTGGCCGGCTTCGCTGCGCGCTTGACGCGTCGGATGGAATTTACGTTGACTGTGGCCGAACGGCACCTGTACGTGTCGCTCGGCGAGGAAACTCTGGCCGGGTTCATCGAACGCGTCGCGATCGGCGGCAGCGGCGGTAATGGCGGCGGCAGTTGATGCCTACGCAGCAAGACGGTACCTTGCGGCACCCCTACTCAACGAGGATAAATAATGGCAAATCGATTACTACCGCTGCGCGATCTGAAAGCTCCCTTGGAGCAGGATGCGCCGTGGCCAGGAACCGCGGTAAGCGGCGACCCGCATACCAAGACTTGGAATCTACACACCTCTGACGACGGCAAAATCCTCGCCGGTATTTGGGAATCGACTCCTGGGGTGTGGAAGATCGACTACGACGCTTGGGAGTACTGTCATCTGCTTGCCGGGCGTTGCACCATCGCGATCGAGGGTAAGGCTCCAGTGGAACTGAAGGCCGGCGATGTGTTCATCGTCGAGACGGGTGCCAAGGGAACTTGGACCGTTCACGAGAATCTGCGCAAGTACTACGTGTTCGCTCTGGGACACTAGCGCTGCGACACCGTTTGGCTCACGAGCCATCAAGCTCGGCGAGGAAGTCTCTCGGGCGCAAAAAATCCCGGTACAGCCGGGCTTCTGGTGAGCCCGGCTCCGGGTGCCAATCGTAGTCCCAGCGGACCAGCGGCGGCATGGACATTAGAATGGACTCGGTGCGGCCGCGGGATTGCAGGCCGAATAGCGTGCCGCGATCGTAAACCAGATTAAATTCCACGTAGCGCCCGCGGCGGTAGAGCTGGAATTGGCGTTCCCGCTCGCCGTAGGCCCGGTCCTTGCGGCGCTCGATGATGGGCACGTAGGCGGAAAGAAAATGATCGCCCACGCTGCGCATCAACCCAAATGACGGTTCGAATCCGCCCTGGTTGAAATCGTCGAAGAAAAGACCACCGACCCCGCGCGTCTCATTCCGATGCGGCAGATAGAAATATCGGTCGCACCACTCTTTGAAGGTACGGTAAGTTTCCGGGCCGAACGGTCGGCAGGCGTCGCGCGCCGTGCGATGCCAGTGCAGCACATCCTCGTCATAGGGGTAGTACGGCGTTAGATCGAAGCCGCCGCCGAACCACCAGACTGCGGGGCCTTGGCTGGGGGAGGCCACCAAGAACCGGACATTACAATGAGTCGTGGGCGCATGCGGATTTCGTGGATGAAATACCAGGGATAATCCCATGGCCTCGAATGGTGCGCCGGTGATTTCCGGTCGCTGCAGCGACGCTGATTGCGGCATTTTGTCGCCGAAGACGTGCGAGAAGGACACACCGGCCCGCTCGAACACCGCTCCCTCGGAAAGGATGCGACTCTCGCCGCCGCCGCCCTCGGGGCGTGCCCAAGAATCGCGGCGGAATTTTGCGCTGTCGAGCGTTTCCACCGCGGCCGTGATTCGGTCATGCAGGTCGTGCAAGTAGCGCTTGACCGCGGATGCATCCATGGAAATTTACGGCTTCTTTTTTACGGAGCTCTTTTTTGCCTTGGGAGCCGCGGGACCTTTCTTATCCGCGGTGGCCTTCGCTCCTTTGGCGGGTCGCTTTTTAGCAGCAGCGCCGGTGGGGGTGGCCGCCGCGCCCTTTGCGGCTTTGGCCGTTTTGCCCTTGAAGCTCCCCGACTTTCCTTTCCGGCCCCACTTGCCGAAGGTGCGCGCCGGCGCAGCCGCGAGCAGTGCCTGGCATTCAGGCAAAGTCAGGCTTTTCGGTTCCTTGTCCTTGGGAATCTTGGCGTTGCGCGCCTTGTCCGTGATGTATGGTCCGTAGCGGCCGTTCAGAACCTGGATGCCGGCATCGGGAAAATCCAGGATCAGCCGGTTGGCGTCCGCGATTTCTTTTTCGCGGATCACTTCGAGCGCGCGCTCGGGAGTAATTTCGTACGGGTCGTCCGTCTTCAGCGAGACGTACTTGGCGCCATATTTCACATAGGGGCCGAAGCGACCGACATTGGTCGTGATCTCATCGCCGGTGGCGGTCGTGCCAAGCTTGCGCGGCAGCTTGAACAGCTCCATCGCCTGTTCATGCGTAATGGCGTCCATTTTCTGGCCGGGCCGAAGGCCCGCGAACCGCGGCTTGTCTTCGTCGTCCTTGGTGCCGATTTGCACGAAGGGACCGAAGCGGCCCATGCGCACGCTCATTGGCTTGCCGCTGACCGGATCCTTGCCCAAATCCCGTGCCTGGGCGACTTCCTCGCGGCTGACGGAGGTCTCGGTGTGGTTCACGAGCTCGATGAACGGGTTCCAGAATTTCTCCAGCAGCGGCACCCACTCCTGTTCGCCATTCGCCACGGCGTCGAGGGAATCCTCCATCTTGGCGGTGAAGTCGTAGTCCACGTAGGTCGTGAAGTACTGGGTTAGAAAGCGGCTGACGATCTTGCCGATATCGGTCGCCGTGAAGCGACGGCTCTCGATATCGACGTACTGACGATCCCGCAGCGTCGAAATGATGGACGCGTAAGTCGATGGCCGGCCGATGCCGTATTCTTCCAGCGCCTTGACCAGCGAGGCCTCGGAGAATCGCGGTGGCGGCTCCGTGAAATGCTGCGTGGGCACGACGCCGGTCAACCGGACGCGATCGCCCTCCTTCATAGGCGGCAGGACGTGGTCGGAGTCGTCCTGCACGACGTCATCCATGCCCTCTTGATAGACGGATATGTATCCCGGCTTCACCAGGGTGGAGCCGTTCGCGCGCAGAACAGTTCGCTTGGGACCCTCCTCGCCCGCGAGCATTTCGACGGCGACGGTATCGAAAATGGCCGGGGCCATCTGACAAGCGACGGTGCGCTTCCAGATCAGGGAATACAGACGGAGCTGGTCCGATTCGAGCTTATTCTCGATGTCGGCCGGCAACACACTCGCCGCCGTTGGGCGGATCGCTTCGTGCGCTTCCTGGGCATTTTTCGATTTTGTCTTGTATATCCGCGGCTCTTCCGCCAGGCCGGCCTGGCCATACAGCTGCACGATCACCTCGCGAATCTGGCCGATGGCCTCTTGCGACAGATTGAGCGAGTCGGTGCGCATATAGCTGATGAGACCGACCTGACCCTCGCCGATATCGACGCCTTCGTACAACTGCTGCGCGACGCGCATGGTTTTTTGCGCGCTGAAGCTCAGCTTGCGCGCGGCCTCCTGTTGCAGAGTCGAGGTGGTGAACGGCGGCGCGGGATTGCGCTTGCGCTGTTTGCGATCCACGTTAAGGACGGTGAGTTCGCCCTTGGCTGCGGCGTTGAGCGTGCGCTCGACGTCGCGCGCATCCGCCTCGTTGGTAAAACTGAATTGTTCGACCTTGGCGCCCTGATACTCGACCAGTTTGCCGGGAAATTTCTGTTCCGAATGCTCGAGCTCGGCGTCGATGCTCCAGTATTCGCGCGCCACGAAGGCGGCGATTTCGTCTTCGCGCTCGCAGATCATGCGCAAAGCGGGGCTCTGCACCCTTCCGGCCGACAATCCCGGCCGAACTTTCTTCCACAGCAGGGGAGAGAGGTTGAACCCGACCAGGAAATCCAGAGCGCGCCGCGCCTGTTGCGCATTGACCAGATCGACCGACAGCTCGCGCGGGCTCGCCATGGCTTCGCGGACCGCGTTCTTGGTGATTTCATAGAACACTACGCGCGAAACATCCTTGTCCTTCAGCTCACCCTGGGCTTTGAGAAGCTCGTACAGATGCCAGGAGATGGCTTCGCCCTCGCGGTCGGGGTCAGTTGCCAGGAACAGCGACTTAGCCTTCTTCAGGGCGCGCGAAATGGCGTCGATGTGCTTTTGGTTGCGTTCGACGATCTGGTACTTCATGGCGAAGTGGTGCGCGGGATCTACGGCGCCTTCCTTCGGCACGAGGTCGCGAACGTGACCGTACGAGGCCAGGACTTCAAAGTCAGGCCCAAGGTATTTCTTGATGGTCTTCGCCTTGGCAGGCGATTCCACGATAACGAGGTTGCTGCTCAAAGTGGTCTAATGCAGCGCATCGGAACGCTCTTCGAAGACCAGGTCTTCCATCTGAGCGTAAGCGGATTCTTGTCCTGGCTGGCTGAACAGCACCATCAAGACGACCCATTTGACTTGTTCGATGTCTATTTCGTCGGCCTCGAGCGCCATGAGACGGTCGATGACCAATTCGCGCTGGGTGCCGGAGAGTATCCGGACGTTTTCCAAGTACATCAGATAACCTCGTACGTCCGTGTCCAGCCGCAGCAACTCCTGGCCGCTGAAGACGCGTACGGCGCGGGCCGTGGCTTCGGCAACCTTGCCGAGCTGTTCGCCGGATAATCCGTCCAGCCATTCGAGCGCACGCTCAATATCGGGCTCGGCGAATCCCGCCTTGTCCAATTCGAACTTCAACACCTGACGATCCGGCCGCGGCTCGTCGTCGGCGCTCATGTAATTCTCGAATAGATAGATGAGTAGATCGAGAACGTTATCTTTCACCTCCGGCTCCTAACGACTCGGGAGTAGCGGC
>JAYTXS010000251.1:0-6266 GCA_043742845.1 Gammaproteobacteria bacterium | reverse complement strand
GGCGCGATGCCCGTGCCGCCGCCTATGAGCAGCATCCGCGCCGCGCCGGCACGGTACACGAACTGACCCAGGGGACCTTCGATGTTGAGCAATGCGCTGCCCGCGGCATGATTGAACAGCGGCTCGGAGAACTCGCCGCCGGCCACCCGCCGCACATGCAGCTCGAGCAATCGGGAATCCTGCGGCGCCGATGCGATGGAAAAGCTGCGGCGCCGGCCGCCCTGCAAAATGATATCGATGTACTGGCCGGCCTCGAAAGCGAAGGCTTCGGCGGCGGGAAGCTTCAAGTACAGGCCCATGACGTCGTGCGACAGCGGCAGCGCCCGCTCGATGCGCGCCGGCAGCCGCTTGATGACCGTCTGCTCCGGCGTCGTGACCGAGAAAGTTTCGATGGTCACATCGCTGCGCGCGCGGGCCTGGCACAGCAGCACCAACCCCTCAGCAGCTTCAGCCGGGGTGATCCCCAGCGGCGTGCCATTGGGATAATGGATCTCGCCTTGCAACAGCCGCGCGCGGCATGAGCCGCAGTTGCCGCCCTTGCAGCTATGCGGCAGATTCAGGGAGGCGTCGAGCGCTGCATCCAGCAGCGACTGATCCGCTGCGACGCTGAAGCTGGCAGCGGAGTTGAGTATGCTGACGCGCAGAACCGCGGCCTGGCGCTTGCCTTAAGCCTCTAAGGCTGGCTGCGCTTGCTGTCCAACCATTCGCCGATCGGCTTCCACTGCTTCCAGTCGGGCCACGCCAGATATTCGGGAAGCTCCAGCACGCCCATCCCGCGCGCATAGGCGCGCACGTAGTTCTGCGCCTCCCGCAGGCTGCCCAAGTAGGGCACCTTGAGCTTGGTCAGATACTGATCGAGCTCTTCGTAGATCAATGTGTATTCGCGCACCCGGTTGGCAATCACGGCGAGCCGCGCCTGCTTGCGTGACACCTTGCCGATTTCCAGCAATTCCGCCATGAAATGTCCGCACGCCTTCATGTCGATGCTGGAGGGCAGCACCGGCACGATGATGGTTTCCGCGCGGCGCACCAGTTCATTGAGCTCGGTGCCGTGGACCCGGGCCGGTGCGTCGATCACGAGCACGTCGGTGTTGCGTGCCACATTGCGCAGCCCTTCGTCAAACGCGGCGACGCCGCTGATGGCGGGCAGATCGGCCGGACGTTGCGCCAGCCAGTCGAGACTGGAACGCTGCGGGTCATAGTCGGCGATGCACACTTGCTGGCCTGCATGCGCAAAATACACGGCGATGTTCGTCGCCAAAGTGCTCTTGCCGCATCCGCCCTTCGCATTCAATACCATTACGTGGCGCATAGTCCCCCGGTTTTGTAGTTTTCCCTAAGGTAGAACTCGAGGCTGGATTGCGCAACCCCTGCTCGCGACTAATTGATGCTTCGGCTATGCTCTCTATCATGCGCATCGAGTTTCTGAAGATGCAGGGGCTTGGCAACGATTTCTTGGTGTTCGACGCCCCCACGGCTGCAGCCGACGCGAAACTGGATGCGACAAGGCTGCGCGCTCTGGGCGACCGCCACACCGGCGTCGGCTTCGATCAAGCACTGATGCTGGAGGCTCCCCGCGACGCGAGCACGCGGGTGTTCTACCGCGTCTTCAATGCCGACGGCAGCGAGGTCGAGCAATGCGGCAACGGCGCGCGCTGCGTCGCCGCCCTGCTGTATTCGCGCGCGCCCGAATTGGGCCGCGACTTGCGCATGGGCAGCGTGGGGGGAGTGGTGCATGCACGGGTGACGGACGATGGCATGGTCTCGGTCGATATGGGCGTGCCAGACTTCGATCCACGCGCGCTGCCGTTTGACCCGGCGCCGGGCGCCGCAGCGTTGGCCGAGGCGCCCGCCTATGCATTGAACGTCGATGGAGCGGAGCTTCAGATCGGCGCGGTCTGCATGGGCAATCCACACGCCGTAATACAAGTGTCCGACGTGAAAACCGCGCCGCTCGCCCGGTTTGGGCCTAGTATCGAGAACCATCCTCGATTTCCGAGGCGCACCAACGTGGGGTTCATGCAGATCGTGAGCCGGGATCACATTCGATTACGGGTGTTCGAGCGCGGTGTGGGTGAGACTTTGGCCTGCGGCACGGGAGCGTGTGCCGCCGTTGCCGTCGGCAGGCAGCGTGGCCTGCTGGATGAGGACGTTCGAGTTGACCTGCCGGGCGGGACTGCCAAGGTTTCCTGGGCCGCCGCGGGCCGGCCCATGTGGCTTACGGGGCCGGCAACCGCGGTGTTTACCGGATCGATCGATATAACATGATGTATGGGAGCTGAATGATGACAACCAGTCAGGCGCGCGGGATCAAGCAAGACGGTCTCAACGACACCACGGTCGCAGAGTACTTGCAGACTTATCCTGATTTCTTCGAGCGCAACTCACCGCTGCTGACCAAGCTGCGGCTGCCGCACCTGCGCGACGCCGGTGCCACGGTGAGCTTGGTGGAGCGCCAGGTCGAAGTGCTGCGAGAGCGGAATCAGTCGCTGGATCGCAAGTTGAAAGAACTCCTCGAAGTGGCACGCGCCAATGACGCGTTGGCCGATCGCATCCACCGCCTGAGCCAGCGTCTGATTCGCGCACACACCCTGCTCGAAACCATCAATGCGGTGGAGACCTCGCTGCGCGAAGATTTCGACGCCATGCATTCGGTCCTGGTGTTGTTCCTCGAACAGGCGCACTCCTTGGAAGGGGCCGGACACTTCCTGCGCAGCGGCGATCCCACGGATCCCGAAATCAAGAGTTTCGAATCGCTGCTGCACTCGGGCAAGCCGCGTTGCGGACAGGTCCGCGATGGGCAGCGCGATTATCTGTTCGGCAAGGACTCGGTGGAGATCGGCTCGGTAGCGCTCACCCCCTTGGGACCGAAAGGTGAGCTGGGAATTTTAGCCATAGGCGCGAGCGACGCGGAACGCTTTCACCCGGCGATGAGCACGGAGTTCCTATCCCGCATAGGCGAACTCGTGACCTACGCGCTGATGCGTTGAGAGGCATCGTGGATTCGGGCCAGCGCGAGTGGATTGATCGATTTTTATCGCACCTGGCCCAGGAACGTCGCTTGAGCCCACACACGGCCGCTGCCTATCGGCACGATCTTTCCACCTTAGCCGGGTTCTGCACCCAGCGCGGGTTTGAATCCTGGGGTGTGCTGGATAACGCGCGGCTACGCAGCTTCGCCGCCGCCCAGCATGGCGCGGGCTTGAGTCCCCGCAGCATTCAGCGGCGGCTGTCGGCCGCCAGAACCTTTTATGAGTTCCTGCTGCGCGAGGGCCATTGCACGCGCAATCCGGCGATCGATGTGCGCGCGCCGAAGTCGAAGAAGCGGCTGCCGGCCACTCTGGATGCTGATCAAATGGGCCGCCTGCTGGCATTTCGCGTCGATGACTCTCTGTCCGCGCGCGACAAGGCCATCATGGAACTGTTCTATTCCTCAGGGCTGCGTTTGGCCGAACTCGTGGGCCTGGACATGGCCGCGGTGGATTTGCAGGACCGCACCGTGCGGGTGCTGGGCAAGGGCAGCAAGACGCGCATCGTCCCCATAGGACGTTTCGCCATCGAGGCTCTGCAGAAATGGCGCCACGAGCGCGCAGGCATGGTCAAGAGCGATGTGCAGGCACTGTTCGTGGGCCGCAGCGGGCGTCCCCTGTCGGTTCGAGCGGTGCAGCTGCGCGTCGGCGCCTGGGGCCGGCGTCAAGGCATCGGGGTACACGTCCATCCGCACATGTTTCGTCATTCCTTCGCCACCCATCTGCTTGAGTCCAGCGGTAATTTGCGCGGCGTGCAGGAATTGCTCGGCCACGCCAATATAGGCACCACCCAGGTGTACACCCACCTCGACTTCCAACATCTGGCGACGGTGTACGAAGCCGCGCATCCGCGCGCCCGGCGCCGGCCATGATTCACGACCCCAACCGCATCTATGGCACGACCATTCTGGCCGTGCGGCGCAACGGGCAGGTGGCGGTCGGCGGCGACGGCCAGGTGACCCTGGGCCAAAACGTGATGAAGGGCAATGCCCGCAAGGTGCGCCGGCTGTACGGCGGCAAGGTGCTCGCTGGGTTCGCCGGCGGCACCGCCGATGCCTTCACTTTGTTCGAGCGCTTCGAGGGCAAGCTCGAGAAATTCGGCAATCTCACACGCGCTGCCATCGAATTGGCTAAAGACTGGCGCACCGATCGCAGCCTGCGCCGGCTCGAGGCGCTGCTGTGCGTCGCGGACGCGGACAGCACCTACGTCATCTCGGGCACCGGCGATGTCATCGAACCGGAGCACGATCTGATCGCCATCGGATCAGGCGGCAGCTATGCGCAAGCGGCGGCCATCGCCTTCCTGCAGGCGACCGAACTATCGGCGCGCGACATCGTCGAACGATCCTTGAACATTGCGGCGGACATCTGCATCTACACCAATCGCAATTTGACCATCGAAGAGTTGTAGCCCATGTCACAGATGACTCCGCGTGAAATCGTCGAAGAACTGGACAAGCACATCGTGGGCCAGAAAGCCGCCAAACGTGCCGTCGCCATTGCTCTGCGCAACCGTTGGCGGCGCCAGCAAGTAGCGGCTTCGCTGCGCGCGGAGATCACGCCGAAGAACATTCTCATGATCGGCCCCACCGGAGTGGGCAAAACGGAAATTGCGCGGCGACTGGCGCGGCTCGCCAAGGCGCCCTTCATCAAGGTGGAGGCCACCAAGTTCACTGAAGTGGGCTATGTTGGCAGGGAAGTGGACTCGATCGTACGCGATCTTGTTGAGATCTCCGTCAAAATGACGCGCGAGGAGGAGATGGCCAAGGTACGCCACCGAGCCGCCGACGCGGCAGAAGAACGGGCGCTCGAGGCGTTGTTGCCGCGCGCCTCCTCGGATCTCGCCAGCGATGCGGTGCCGCGCGACAACGAAACCCGCCAGCGCTTGCGCAAAATGCTGCGCGAAGGTCACTTGGATGATCGGGAGATCGAAATCGAAGTCCGCTCGAGCCCGATGGGAGTGGAAATCATGGCCCCTCCCGGTATGGAGGAAATGACCCAGCAGCTGCAGGGCATGTTCCAGAATTTGGGCCAGGGCCGGTCGCGTCAGCGCAAACTCAAGATTCCAGAGGCGCTCAAGCTGCTAGTGGATGAAGAAGCGTCGAAAATGATCAACGAAGAGGAATTGAAGCTGCGCGCCGTGGAAAATGCCGAACAGAACGGCATCGTGTTCATCGACGAAATCGACAAGATCGCCCGTCGCCAGGAGACTACGGGGACCGATGTGTCGCGCGAAGGGGTGCAGCGCGACCTTTTGCCCTTGGTGGAGGGATGCACCGTGAATACCAAGTACGGCACCGTCAAGACCGATCACGTGCTGTTCATTGCGTCCGGCGCCTTCCACATGTCCAAGCCCTCTGACCTCATTCCCGAACTGCAAGGCCGCCTGCCGATTCGCGTCGAATTGGAGCCCCTGGTGGTCGAGGATTTCGTGCGTATTTTGACTGAGCCCGATGCGTCGCTGTGCCGCCAATACACCGCCCTGCTCGCCACTGAAGGCGTGGAGCTGGAATTCGCGGACTCCGGAGTGCAACGGCTCGCCGAGGTTGCCTTCGAAGTGAATGAACGCACGGAAAATATCGGCGCGCGGCGCCTACACACCGTCATGGAAAGGCTGCTGGAAACCGTATCCTTCGATGCCGCCGATCGCAGCGGCAGCCATGTCCGGATCGATCGAGGGTATGTCGAGGCCAATCTCGGCGAGCTGGTGAAAGATCAAGATCTGTCGCGCTACATCCTCTAATTTCGACACGCCCGTGCCCCAGCCCACCGACATCAAATTGCGTACCACCTCGCGGCTGCTCGAGGTGCGCTTCGACGATGGCTCGCACTTCGAACTGCCCTTCGAATACCTGCGGGTTTTCTCGCCATCAGCCGAGGTCAAGGGCCATGGCGGGGGTGAAGGGGTGCTGCAAACGGGCAAGCAAAACGTGGGCATCAGCGGGGTCGAGCCGGTGGGCAACTACGCTCTGCGCCTGCTGTTCGACGACGGCCACAACACCGGTCTTTACACCTGGAGCCTGTTGCACGAGCTGGGCCGCGATCGCAGCCGTAACTGGGCGCGCTACTTGGAGCGCTGCGCCCAAGCTTAAAGGCAGGCGGCCGCCGTGGTCGGCTACAATGTGTCAAGCAATCAAGGGCCGCCATGGACAACTCGGACCGCAAGGTCGACTTCGGATTTGAAAAGGTCTCCCGGGGCGATAAAGCCGGGCGCGTGCGCTCGGTATTCGCCTCCGT
>JAYTXS010000250.1:0-12244 GCA_043742845.1 Gammaproteobacteria bacterium | reverse complement strand
AGCCGCTTCTGCACTGGCGACCCGATGAACTGCATAGTTGGCGGCGGCCAGCCCGCGCTTGATGGCATCGGCGACGATGTCATCGTCTTCTACGATCAGCAGCCGCACGCGCTACTCTATATATGAGGGAGATACCCTAGTTTACGCCGAAGGCGCGTCAGGGATCGCCCACCGCTTGTTCGGGGTCGGCGGGCGGCGCCGCTTCGCCGCCGCGATCGGCGCCGAAGCCGCCGCGGCGGGGAGGCACCAAGAGGCGCAGCTTGGCCTCGTAGGCCTTGGCGAAAGTTTCGATGAACAAGTGCGGAAAGCCATCCACCGGGCGCTGTGCCAAGCCCGCGAACATTTCGGCATACAGCTCCCAATACTTGGTCTTGCTTTGCGATCCGAATACACCGCGCTTGGTGGCGCGGTCGAAGCGTTCTTCAAGCTCTTTGGGATCCACGCGGCCGAGAAACTCTTCGAAGGCGGCGCGGGTCGCGGCCAGCGAGGCGGTGTTCTGGGCTTTGAGCTCGCGAAAGTTTTGCCGGATCGCTTCGACCGAACCGGCGCGGATCGACAGCGTGGTCAACAATCTCACCAAGGCCTCATCGACGCCGCTCGAAAAGTTCAGCGGCGATTCCGGGCCATCGTTGGCGGGCGGCGAGATTCGAAAGCGATTGCGAAACTCGTTACGGCTCTGGTTCAGATCCATCAAGCCCAGTACCGATTCGCGCAGCAGTTGGCCCGCGAGTTGCAAGGCCGCGCCGCGAGCCTCGGCCGAAAGAGTCCGCGGATCGATGCCGGCGCCGCGGCAGAAGGAGGCGAGGCCCGCATCTGAATCACCGTCATACAGAGCCGCGGAATTTTGCGCGCGGGGCGGCGGTGAACCACCGCCCTCGGGCTTGGCGGGTTCGATCTTGAGCGGCCGAGTCAGCATGTGCCATGGGGTGCCGCCCTCATCGGTGGGCTCGCCGGCGCGGCGTAGGGACTGGCCGTAGGCGTCGCGCGGGCGCACGCCAGAGTCCGCGGTCAGTAGATCGCTGGGCTCCAAGAGTTCGCTCAAATCCAAGTCCGCACCTAGGTCATTGGCAGTGGATTTCTTGACTGCAGAGGAGGGCGACTGGCCGTCGTAGGCCACGATCGCGCTCTCTTCCGGCGGAAAGTCATTGCTCTTGTCGATGCTGACTAAGAACTCGTACTCGCCCAAGCGGACAAAGTCGCCGTCTTTCAGCTGGTAATCATGATACTTGCCGAGGGGCACCTGCGAACCGTTGACGTAGGTGCCGTTGGAGCTGGTATCGACGAGAATGTAGTTCCCGGCGCGGAAATCGATACGGGCGTGTTTCCCCGAGAGGTAACGTTCCGGGTCGGGTAGAATCCACTCGTTGTTAGTCGCACGCCCCAGAGTGCCGCCATGCACGCCGAATACTTTGGTTGATTGGTCGCCAAGGCGGATTGCATGTTCGCTAACGACGCGTAAGCGCAAGGCCATACTCATTCCCTCCCACGGGGCGACAGGATTGCGCTAAGTGCCCGTATACTATGGTGAAATATAGCAATGCTTGGAGCCTACTAAATGGCCGCGAGTCACATTTTCAAAGTTCTGTTCGTCAATCAGGGAAAGGTATACGAGATCTACGCCAGGAAAGTGAGCCATGGCAGCCTTTTTGGCTTCATCGAGGTCGAGGAGCTCGTGTTCGGCGAGCGTTCGACCGTGGTTGTCGATCCGGCGGAGGAGAAGATCAAGGCCGAATTCAACGAGGTCAAGCGCACTTACTTGCCCATGCACTCGGTGCTGCGCATCGATGAGGTCAAGAAACAGGGAGTCAGTAAAATAGTGGCTCTGGAAGGCTCCAATGTATCGCAATTCCCGGTGCCGATCTATACGCCAGGCGGAGACTCGAACGCTCGTAAATAGCCGTATGTCTGTCGTAACCTTGCATGTTTAGCCTGTTCGGCGCGCCAGCGCTGTCACAATTTCGTCTCGACTACCTGCTGCGCGTGCTGCGGGCGACGGACGAACGTGTCACGGCGCTCTCCAGCCGCTGGCTGCACTTCGTCGATGATTTACGGCCGCTGACCGACCCTGAATCGAGCCTGCTCGAAAAATTGCTGACCTATGGGCCGCGCTCCCAGGCGCCCAGGCCCGGGGGACAGTGGATTCTGGTCACGCCGCGGGTGGGCACGGAATCGCCCTGGTCCAGCAAGGCCACCGATATCGTTCGCGTCTGTGGGCTTGACGCGGTCAGGCGAGTCGAGCGTGGCACGGTTTACTTCGTCGAATCGGCGGGCCTGCTCGACCACGCGCAGCTGCGGCGGCTAGCCGAGCCCTTGCACGACCGCATGACGGAGTCGGTGTGGATCGAGTCGATTGATCCTCAAGGCCTATTTCACGGCGCGGCAGCACGTCCGCTGCGCATCGTGCGCTTGGGGGAGGATGGCCGCGCGGCGCTCGCCCGCGCGAATCGCGATTGGGGCCTTGCGCTGTCAGGCGGCGAAATCGATTACTTGCTAGAGGCATTCGGGCAGCTGCGGCGGGATCCTACCGACGTGGAACTCATGATGTTTGCGCAGGCCAACTCGGAACATTGCCGGCACAAGATTTTCGCTGCCGAGTTCATCATCGACGGCAAGGTGCAGCCCGAGTCGTTGTTCGCCATGATTCGCGCCACCTATGCCAGCAACTCCCGCGGCGTGCTCTCGGCCTATCGCGACAATGCCGCCGTCATTGAAGGCGGCAGCGCCACGCGATTTTTCCCGGATCCCCTGACGCATCGTTTCTCCGGACGGCTCGAGCCCATCGATATCCTGCTCAAAGTCGAGACGCATAATCATCCCACCGCCATTTCTCCGTTTCCCGGAGCGGCCACCGGCGCCGGTGGCGAGATTCGCGACGAAGGCGCCACGGGGATCGGCGCTAAACCCAAGGCGGGCCTCACCGGCTACACGGTTTCGAACCTGAAGATTCCGGGCATGTTGCAGCCATGGGAAGCCGATTACGGCAAGCCGGAGCGAATCGCCTCGGCGCTGGACATCATGATTGCCGCGCCGTTGGGCGCTGCGGCATTCAACAACGAATTCGGACGGCCCAACACCTGCGGATATTTTCGTACCTTCGAGCAGGCGGGCATGGAGTCCGGTCGTCGTGTGATTCGCGGCTACCACAAGCCCATCATGATTGCCGGGGGACTGGGCAATGTGCGCCGGCCGGACGTGGAGAAAAAAGACGTGGTGGTCGGCGCACCGCTTATCGTGCTCGGTGGCCCGTCCATGTTGATCGGCTTGGGGGGTGGGGCGGCGTCCTCCGTGGGCAGCGGACAGAGCTCTTCCGATCTGGATTTCGCCTCTGTGCAGCGCGGCAATGCCGAGATGCAGCGCCGCGCACAAGAAGTCATCGATCGCTGCTGGGCCATGGGCGAATCGAATCCCATTTTACTGATCCATGACGTGGGTGCGGGTGGGTTGTCGAATGCCCTCCCCGAGGCGATCGCGCACAGTCGGCGCGGCGGGCGCATCGACTTGCGCAAGATTCCGAGCGCCGAATCCGAGCTGTCGCCGATGGAGCTTTGGTGCAACGAGGCACAGGAGCGTTACGTGCTGGCGCTCGTCCCTGGAAGCGTCCCCCTGTTTGCCGCACTGTGCGAGCGCGAGCGCTGTCCTTACGCGGTGGTCGGTGAGATTACCGGCGAAGGCCGCTTGTTGGTCGTCGATTCGCTGCTGTCCGCCACGCCGGTGGATATGCCCATCGACATGCTGCTGGGAAAGATTCCGCGCACGCTCCGCGATGTACGCACCACCCCCAAGACAGCGGCCATGCTTTCGACTGCCGACGCGACGATTGCGCAGTCGCTGGATTGGCTGTTGCGCCTTCCGGCCGTCGCGGGCAAGTCTTTTTTGATCACCATCGGCGATCGCACGGTCGGCGGCATGATCAGCCGCGATCAGATGGTGGGACCGTGGCAGGTGCCGGTGGCCGATGTCGCCGTGAGCTTGAACAGTTACGATGGCTACGGCGGGGAAGCGATGGCGATGGGTGAACGCACACCCGTGGCGCTGCTCAACGCGCCCGCTTCGGGACGTCTGGCGGTAAGCGAAGCGATCACCAATATTCTCGCGGCCGACATACGCAACCTCACCGATATTCGCCTGTCGGCCAACTGGATGGCGGCCTGCGGCGAGCCCGGCGAGGATGCCGATCTGTATGCCACGGTGCGGGCAGTGGGCGTGGAACTGTGCGCGGTGCTGGGAATCACCATCCCGGTCGGCAAGGACTCGCTCTCGATGCGAACCGCGTGGCGCGATGCCGGCGGCGAGCATTCGGTGGTGGCGCCGGTCTCGCTCATCATCTCGGCCTTCGCGCCGGTCGGCGACGTGTGTGCGACGCTAACCCCCGAACTGGATTTGTCGCAGCCCTCGCGCCTTCTGCTGATTGATCTCGGCGCCGGCAAGAACCGCTTGGGGGGCTCGAGTTGGGCACAGGTGCATAACAAGACCGGTGGCGAGCCTGCGGACTTGGACAGCCCTCAGTGGCTGACGGCCTTGTTCGCTGCGCTGCGCGAGCTGAAGGATCACCGCTTACTGCTGGCTTATCACGATCGCTCGGATGGCGGGGTGCTGGTCACGCTGTTGGAAATGGCTTTCGCCGCCCATTGCGGACTGGCCATCGATTTGGGCGCGGCCGCTGATCCGATCGCCGCCTGCTTTGCGGAGGAACTGGGCGCAGTGCTGCAGGTGCCGGCCGTCAACGCTGTGCAGGCGCAGGAGATCATTGCGAAACACGGGTTGGCAGCGCTGTGCAGGGACATCGGCGAGCCGCTGGCCGGAGGCAGCGTGCAGGTGCGCATCAATGGCTGCGAGGCCTACAGTGCGTCGCGCGCCGTTTTGCACGAACGCTGGAGCGAAGTGTCGTTCCGCATTCAGGAGATGCGGGATAATCCGGATTGCGCACGCGAGGAATTCTTGCGGCTCGCGGACGCCGCCGATCCGGGCCTGCATGCGGCATTGACCTACGATCCGAGCGACGATGTGGCCGCGCCCTTTATCGCGCGCGGCGCGCGCCCCGCGGTCGCCATCCTGCGCGAGCAGGGCGTCAACAGTCAGACCGAAATGGCGGCCGTATTCACGCGGGCGGGCTTCGATGCCTACGATGTGCACATGACCGATATATTGAGCCGCCGCGTGCGTCTTGGCAGATTCCACGGCTTGGTTGCCTGCGGCGGATTTTCCTACGGCGACGTCTTGGGCGCCGGCGAGGGGTGGGCGAAGTCCATATTGTTCAACAGTTTGGCGCGCGAGGAATTTGCCGCCTTCTTCGCGCGCGCTGCTACTTTCACCTTGGGGGTGTGCAACGGCTGTCAGATGCTGTCGGCGCTAAAGGAGCTGATTCCCGGGGCGAACAGCTGGCCGCGGTTCGTGCGCAATCGATCCGAGCAATATGAGGCGCGGGTGGCGCTGGTGCGGGTTGCGCCCTCTGAATCGGTGCTGCTGGCCGGCATGCAGGGCTCGGTGTTGCCCATCGCTGTGGCTCATGGCGAAGGTCAGGCCGAATTCGACTCGCATTCAAGCGCCGCAAGTCTAATGAACCGACGCCTGCTGACTATGCAGTACGTGGATACTCGCGACCAGCCGACGCAACTGTATCCGTTCAATCCGAACGGCTCTGCCCTCGGCTTGGCTGGATTGTGCAGTGCCGACGGCCGCGTGACCTCGATCATGCCGCACCCCGAACGGGTGTTTCGCACGGTGCAGAACTCCTGGAAACCGAAGGCCTGGGGAGAGGACGGTGGCTGGATGCGGCTGTTCCGCAATGCTCGGGTGTTCGTAGACTAGCCGGCTTCAGCTTGATTCGGCGCGACGAATTTGCGGAAGGTCATGGCCTGCAGCAGGCGTGCCTTGCGCACGAACGTTTGATACAGCAGATCGCGCATCACTTCGAGCAGCACCCCGGCACGTTCGGCGTTGAGGTCAGGCTGGTGCGGCCAAGGGTCGCTGTCGCTGCCGAACAGCACTGACCGCAGCGACGCGATGGTTTCATCGTCGAGTTCGGCGAGGCTGCGAATTTCCTGCAGGGTATCGAACAGTTCCAGCTTGCCGCGCTCGCCGAGTTCGCGGAACAGCGACTGCGCGGTGCGCCGGCTCATGGCGCCGAAGGCGTTGAAACAGCCCGCGGAGTAACAGCTGAGTGCTTCCTTGAAGAGGCCTTCGGCTTCCTCCGGAAGGTATGTGAGCGGGAAATTCTCGCGTGCGCGCTCGATTTCCAGATAATTCGCGGCGAGTTCCACCCGCAGCGCGGTGTACGCCTTGGCCACGAACTTCAGGAAAATGGGCTCGGCGCAGGCGTCGCAGCGGAACACCATGCCGACGTGCTTGGGCTTGCGGCGGCTCAGATCCTCGAACCGCGGCGTGGCGACCGCAGTCAGATGAGTCAGCGTTTGGCAATGCGGGCAGGTGAGCGCGATGCCCTGATATTCGACGTGCAGTTCGTCCTGCGGCGTGATGTACATACTCATTGCGTTACCCTGCCAGTGGTTTGTAGCGAATTCGGTGCGGCTGCGCCGCATCTTCGCCTTTGCGTTTCTTGTGATCCTCAACATACTCTTGGTAGTTGCCTTCGAACCAGACGACTTCAGAGTTGCCTTCGAAGGCGAGGATGTGGGTTGCGATGCGGTCGAGGAACCAGCGATCGTGCGAAATGACCACCGCGCATCCGGGGAATGCCAGCAAAGCCTCTTCGAGTGCGCGCAGCGTCTCGATATCGAGGTCATTGGTGGGTTCATCGAGCAGCAGGACATTGCCGCCTTCTTTCAGCACCTTCGCCAAGTGCACTCGATTGCGTTCGCCGCCCGATAGATCGCCAATCACCTGCTGTTGCTGAACGCCTTTGAAATTGAAGCGGCCGACGTAGCCGCGCGACGAAGTTTCGTAGTTGCCGACCTTGATGAGATCCAAGCCGCCGGATATTTCCTGCCACACCGTATTCTTGTCGTTGAGCGACTGGCGCGACTGATCGACATAGGCGAGCTTCACGCTGGGGCCCAAGCGGATCTCGCCGACGTCCGGCTTTTCGACGCCGGATAGCATGCGGAACAAGGTGGTCTTGCCGGCGCCGTTGGGCCCTATGATGCCGACGATGCCGCCCGCGGGCAGGCTGAAGCTTAAGGAGTCGATCAGCAGCCGATTGCCATAGGCCTTGCGCAGGTTCTGGCATTCGATGACCAAATCGCCAAGGCGGTCGCCCGGCGGGATGTAGATCTCGTTGGTTTCATTGCGTTTTTGGAATTCTTGCGACGCCAACTCTTCGTAGCGCTGCAGACGCGCCTTGGATTTCGCCTGGCGCGCTTTGGGATTGGTGCGCACCCACTCCAACTCGCGCTTCAGCGTCTTCGCCAGCGCGTCCTGCTGGCGATCTTCTTGGGCGAGACGCTGCTCCTTTTGCTCCAGCCACGAGGAGTAGTTGCCCTGCCAAGGGATTCCATGGCCTCGGTCCAGTTCCAGAATCCACTCGGCGACGTTGTCCAGAAAGTATCGATCATGGGTGACCGCGATCACCGTACTCGGGTACTCCTCCAGGAAGTGCTCGAGCCAGGCCACCGATTCGGCGTCCAAATGGTTGGTGGGTTCATCGAGCAGCAGCATGTCGGGCTTGGATAGGAGCAGCCGGCACAGAGCCACGCGGCGCTTCTCGCCGCCCGATAGCTTGCCCACCACGGCGTCCCAGGGCGGCAGCCGCAGGGAATCGGCGGCGATTTCCAGCTTCCGTTCCAGCTCCCAGCCGCCGACGGCGTCGATCTTGTCTTGCATCTTGGCCTGCTCTTCCAGAGCCTTGGTCATCTCATCGTCCGACATGGGCTCGGCGAAGCGATCGCTGATGGCATTGAAGCGATCGATCAGGTCTTGCACGTCGCCAACGCCTTCGCCGACGACTTCGCGCACGGTTTTGGTTTCGTCGAGCAGGGGCTCCTGCGGCAGGTAGCCTACTTTGATGCCGGCCTGAGCCCGCGCCTCGCCCTCGATGTCCTTGTCGATGCCGGACATGATCTTGAGCAGCGTCGACTTGCCGGAACCGTTCAAACCGAGCACGCCGATCTTGGCGCCCGGGAAGAAACTCAAGGAAATGTCGCGCAAGATGATGCGCTTGGGCGGCACGACTTTGCCAACCCGGTTCATGGTGTAAATGAACTGAGCCATACTACCTACACTGAATTAATCGCTTGGAATGCTCGCGGAATCGTCGCCGCGAATTATCCGTGACTCGCTCCAGCTTGTCACGCCAAAGGGCGGCCGGCTGCGGGCTTTTGCCGCCCAATCGCTAGGGGAAAATAGCCAAATCGGCTATGATTATCGGCTATCTGGCCAAGAGAGCTTAAGCGAATGTTTACCCCCGAAATGATGATTGCCGGCTTCGATCCTGACCTCGCGAAAGCGATCGCCGACGAGCGCAACCGTCAGGAAGAGCACATTGAGCTCATCGCCTCGGAGAATTACGCCAGTCCGCGGGTGCTGGAGGCGCAAGGATCGGTGCTTACCAACAAGTATGCCGAAGGCTACCCAGGCAAGCGTTATTACGGCGGCTGCGAGTTTGTCGATGTGGCGGAATCGTTGGCAATCGATCGGGCCAAACAACTGTTCGGCGCCGCCTACGCCAATGTGCAGCCGCATTCGGGCAGTCAGGCGAATGTCGCCGTCTACTTAGCCCTGCTGAATCCCGGGGATACCATTATGGGAATGAGCCTCGATCATGGGGGCCATCTGACTCATGGCTCGAAGGTCAATTTTTCAGGCAAGCTGTTCAAGGCGGTGCAATACGGTATCAATGCCGATAGCGGCGAAATCGATTATGACCAGGCCGCGAGCCTGGCGAAGGAGCACCGCCCCAAAGTCGTGGTCGCCGGCTTCTCGGCCTACTCTCGGATCATCGATTGGGCGCGTTTTCGCGCCATCGCCGACTCGGTGGGGGCCTACTTGTTCGTCGACATGGCGCACGTTGCGGGGCTCGTGGCCGCGGGTGTTTACCCGAATCCCGTACCCATCGCCGACGTCGTGACCACTACCACCCACAAGACTTTGCGCGGTCCGCGCGGCGGATTGATTTTGGCGCGGCCGCATGCCGAGCTGCACAAGAAGTTCAATTCGATGGTATTTCCGGGCACTCAAGGCGGCCCGCTGATGCACGTCATCGCCGCCAAGGCGGTGGCCTTTCTCGAGGCGCTGCAACCCGAGTTCAAGGTCTATTCGGCGCAGGTAGTCACCAACGCGCGAGTCATGACCAAGGTGTTGCAGCAGCGCGGCTACAAGATCGTGTCCGGCGGCACGGACAATCATTTGTTCCTGCTCGATCTGATCGATAAGAACATTACGGGCAAGGACGCCGATGCGGCGCTCGGCCGCGCGCATATCACCGTCAACAAGAACGCCGTGCCCAACGATCCGCGCCCGCCGGCCATCAGCAGCGGCCTGAGAATCGGCACGCCGGCGGTGACCACCCGCGGTTTCAAAGAGCCCGAAGTCGAACAATTGACGAATTGGATCGCGGATGTGCTTGACCATATGGGCGACGAATCGGCCGTGGACCGCGCACGTGCCGAAGTGTCTAAGATCTGCCGGCGATTCCCCGTTTATGGCTAGCAGCGACTCCCATGCATTGTCCTTTCTGCGGCCACACGGAAACTAAGGTTATCGACTCGCGCCTCGCGGGCGAAGGGCGGCAGATTCGCCGCCGCCGCGAATGTCTGGAATGCACCGAACGCTTCACGACATTCGAGACCGCAGAATTGCTGCTGCCCACCGTGGTCAAGGGCGATCGTAGCCGCGAGCCTTTCGATGAGAACAAGTTGCTGCACGGAATGCAAAAGGCGTTGGAGAAGCGCCCGGTAGGCCGCGACGCCATCGAAGCCGCGGTCGCGAAAATTTGCCACCAGCTGCGCAGCCTCGGAGAACGCGAAATCGCCGCACGCAGCATCGGCGAGATGGTCATGGAGGAATTGCGGCACCTCGACGAAGTCGGCTATGTTCGCTTCGCTTCGGTGTACCGCAGCTTTCAGGACGTAGAGGCGTTTCGCACCGAAATCGATCAACTGCGCCGCCATAAGCGTCGGCGCGAGCCGAGCAAGGACCAACTGCCGCTGCTGCCCGGCGACGACGCGGGCGAGGACAAATGACGCAGGCCGTCGAAGCGCCGGTCGGACCTGTGGCGGAGCAAGATTGCGCCCACATGGCACGGGCGTTGGAATTGGCTGAGCGAGGTCTGTACACCAGCGATCCAAATCCGCGCGTCGGCTGCGTAGTGGTGCAGGGCGGCCGAGTGGTCGGCGAGGGCTGGCATGTGCGCGCCGGGGAGCCGCATGCCGAGGTGCTGGCGTTGCGCGCGGCTGGTCCGCTGTGCCGCGGCGCTACGGTGTACATCACACTCGAACCCTGCAGTCACACGGGCCGTACGCCGCCCTGCGCCGAAGCCCTGATTGCAGCCGGCGTGGCACGCGTGGTGTGCTCGCGCGTCGATCCGAACCCGCGGATCGCCGGCACCGGTATGGAGCGGCTACGGGCCGCAGGCATCGCCGTGTCGGCAGGCGTGCTCGCCGCCGAGGCACATGCACTGAATGCCGGATTTTTTTCCAGATTCGAGCGCGGCCGTCCGTGGCTGCGCCTGAAACTGGCCATGAGTTTGGACGCGCGCACCGCGCCCGCCGGCGGCGGCCGAATATGGATCAGCGGCGAGGCCTCGCGCGCCGACGTGCAGGCATGGCGTGCGCGCAGTGGCGCGGTGCTCACCGGCGCCGGTACGGTGCGTGTCGATGATCCGCGGCTCGATGTGCGTCTGGCCTATGGTTCCTGGATCAGACAGCCGTTGCGGGTGCTGCTCGATCCGATGCTCTCTTGCGCCACCGGCGCCAAACTGTTTCAAGGTGAGGGTGCCCTGGTATTTGCGGCGCCGGATGCGCCGCAGCGCTCGGAGGGTGCCGCGCGAGTCGAGCGGCTGCCGCGCGCCGCGGGCGGCTTGGACCTGCACGTCGTCGTGGCGCGCCTGGCCGAACTCGAGATCAATGAATTGTTGGTCGAGTGCGGGCCGCGGCTGGCGGGTGCCTTTGCGATGGCGGGACTCGTGGATGAACTGTTGCTGTATATCGCTCCGACACTGCTCGGCGCCGATGCCGCTCCGCTGCTGCACATCAGCGGCTTGGGACCCGTAGGTTCATTGCCGGCTTTCGACATTCACGATGTGCGGCGCATGGGCGATGACCTGCGCCTCATTCTGACTCCGAAGAAGAGCTAGGAGACCGACTCGCCATGTTTACCGGGATTATCATCGCCACCGGCCGCGTTATTTCCCTGACGGAGAAGGGCGGCGACTTGGAAATGGGCATCGACGCCGAGGTGCTCGAGGATTCGCGCATGGCGCTGGGCGACAGCGTCAGTGTGCAAGGTGCCTGCCTGACTGTGGCCCGCAAGCAGGGCACCCGCTTTTTCGCTGATGTGTCGCGCGAGACCATGGCCAAGACCACGCTGGGCAGCTTGAGTCCCGGGTCCAAGGTCAACTTGGAACCGAGCCTGCGGGCCGGGGACGCGCTAGGCGGCCATATGGTGAGCGGCCATGTCGATGCGGTAGGCAAGCTGCGGACGCTGGTTCAGGATGCGCGCTCGTGGCGCTTGGAATTCGAGTTGCCGCAATCCCTGATGCGCTTCGTGGCGCCGAAGGGCTCGATCTGCGTCAATGGAGTGAGCCTCACCGTCAACCATGTCGCCGGCCGGAATTTCGAGGTCAATATCATCCCGCTCACGCTCAAGGTCACCACGCTGGGTGATCTTAAGATCGACGACGGCGTCAACATCGAAATCGACGTGATCGCGCGTTATCTGGATCGCCTTGCCGGCTTCGGCAATGCGGAGCAATGACTCCGCGAGCAAAGCCGCTGCCAAGTTCCTAGGTGCGCGTGAAATCATCAATATCCCGGGGCCAGGGGCCGGAGGAAACGCTATTTCGCAAAATTCGCTGTTGTTGGTGCACCCAGCTACTATTTGCTGATATGGAATTCTTTCTTCTTTTTCAGCCTTGGCAGCGGCCGTTGCAATCGAAGTAAACGCGATAGCAGCTACTGCTGCACAGCGCCAGAATTTGGTTCAACATAATTTCCCCCTTTGGTTGGTACGTGCCTCAGCCACCCACTGGCGGTCGGGCTGACCAGGGAAGAGAGGCGCGGTTAGCGCTCTCGATGTTGACAGGAGTAGCTACTGCTTCCGCGGCTCAGCACTCCTAGCAGGGCTGGTATTC